>NZ_LJHZ01000072.1:0-36108 GCF_001296055.1 Novosphingobium sp. AAP93 | reverse complement strand
CAAGGACAGCGAGTTCCACCGGATCACCTGCTTCAATGGCCTGGGCCAGAACGTCGCGAAGTTCTGCAGCAAGGGCCAGATGGTCACGGTCGAAGGCCGCATCCATTACACCCGGTGGGAAGACCAGGACGGCACCAAGCGCTACGGCTGCGAGATCATCGCCGACAAGGTCGAATTCCTCACCAAGGGCAGCACCACCACCGGCGACAGCGCCCCTGACATTGACGAAGACTGATCCCAAGCAACTCGGTGCGGTCGAGGCGGGCAAGCCCTTCGCGCTGGCGCTGGCCGCTGGCACCGAGACCGCGCGGATGGAGACCAACTTGCGGGCGCGATCCGAGACGCTCAAGCTTGCCCAGGCCGCTGCGCAGCAAGGGCGCACCGGCGAGGCGATGGAGCACCTCAAGGATCATATCGTCGAGGTCAGCGAGAACAGTGCAGTCGTTGCTGCGGAGCGCTGGTTGTCGCTCCCCCCTGCTGAGCGGGAGCGAACAGGGATCTATGTCTCGGGCAGACAGCTACGCGACGAGGTCAACGCGGCTGTGCAGACCGGGCTCGCCGCCAATGGGGAGATCGGGCCGGACAGAATGACCCTCACTGTTCTTTCCCGCGTCAACGCGACGCGCGAGGAGCTACGGCAGGTGCGGACCTACGCCCCGGGAATGGTGCTGGAGGTAACCGCGAAGCAGTCACGGCAGAAGCTTGCGAAGGGGCGGTATGATGTTCTGAAGGTGGATGCCGGCAAGGGCATCATCGAGCTTAGGGGAGCTGATGGCCAACGGCAAACGTTCCAGCCTTCGCGGATCGGGGCGCAGGGAGACAATCAGGTGCTCCAGCTTCTCGAGCGCAAGGCGCTGACCGTCTACACCGGCGACACGATCCGCTGGACCGCCAACGACCATCAGCGCGGGCTGATCAATGCCGATCGGGCGGCAATTGCCGCGATTGGCAATGACGGCCTTACCGTCCGCACATCATCTGGGATGGATCTGAAGCTCGACGCTGCCGATCCGATGCTGGCGCGGCTCGATCTGGCCTACGCGCTCAATGCCCACATGGCGCAGGGGCTGACCTCCGACAAAGGCATTGCCGTCATGGACAGACGCACCCGCAAGCTGCTCTCGGCCCGCAACTTTCTCGTGACGATCACCCGTCTGCGCGACGAGCTTACCCTTATCGTCGACAATCGCGACAAGGTCGAGATGGGCATCGGTCGCAACCCTGGTGACAAGACTTCGGCGCTGGAGGTGACGGAACGACTCGGTGCTGCGGCAGCCAGGGGGCAGGCGGCGGATAAGCCCCAAGAGGTCGGCAAGCTGCAGGAGCCTGAAAAGCTCCCAGAGCTTGAGCGCACGATCACAAAGGTCGTGCCGTTCGAGATGGGAATTTGAGATTGGAACTACGTTGGACTAAGAGACGAACGCGGTGTTGGTGAAATTGCCCAAGGAGACCGGCTTCGAAAAGACCGAAGTCAGATTCAGCAGAGACCATCTCGTCGTTCATGTTGGCTGTCTAAAATGGCTCCATTCGTCGCTAAAAAGCACCATCTGGACGCAAATTGGAATCGAACCGGGTATAAATTCTAGCTTGCTGGTATTTTTGATGGAGAACGATGCCATCAAATCCGAAATTAATCTCTATTTTTCATAAATTTAACTATATTGAGTGACTCCGTCCCCGACCCCGAACGGCACGGAAAAGAAGCTGGCGTTCGGAGCCTATCCTGAAGTTTCGCTGAAAGCTGCACGCGATCTTCGCGACGACGCCCGCAAGCTGCTCGCCGCCGGCATCGATCCCGCTGAGAAGAAGAAGCAGGATCGCCATGCCGCCAAGGTCAGCGCCGCCAACTCGTTCTTGGTTGTCGCACAAAGCTACATCGCCAAGTGCAAGCGGGAAGGCCACGCCGAAGCCACGACGACGAAACAGGAATGGCTGCTGAAGCTGCTCGATCGTGCAATCGGCCAGCGCCCCATTGCCGAAATCCAGCCGTTCGAAATGCTGGAAGCCGTCCGCAAGCATGAAACAACCGGACGCACCGAAGCGGCGCACCGCGCCTTGCAGTTCGCCAGTCAGGTCTTCCGCTTTGCTATCGCCAACCAGCTCGCCGCGTCCGACCCGACCCGCGATCTGCGCGGCGCATTGACCAGCCATAAGTCGAAGCACCACGCGGCCATTCTGGAGCCTAAGAAAGCCGGGGAACTGCTGCGGGCGATCGATGGCTACGACGGCCACCCCGGCACCACTTCCGAGAACGAAACCCTCAACCGCATCGATTGTTTGAGCAGGCTGAAAGCCCGCGCCTCGGTTGCGGCACAGCGCATGATTTCGCCGGTCCGCCGTAAGT
This sequence comes from Novosphingobium sp. AAP93, assembly GCF_001296055.1. Taxonomy (NCBI): domain Bacteria; kingdom Pseudomonadati; phylum Pseudomonadota; class Alphaproteobacteria; order Sphingomonadales; family Sphingomonadaceae; genus Novosphingobium; species Novosphingobium sp. AAP93. Next base: position 33,764 of record NZ_LJHZ01000072.1, on the reverse strand, counting down.
CGCGGCGGCATGCGGTCCATCGGGCTGCAGGTCGGTCTTGCAGAGCCGCCGAGGCGAGATCGATCGATGAGAGGCGCGGTGCCGATGTCAGCGCGGCAGGGCGGCCAGCGAGGCGCGCAGGCGCGGCGCTGCGAAGTCGAGGAAGGCGCGCAGCTTGAGCGGGAGGAGCGCGGGGCCGGTGTGGACGAGGTGCACCGGGATCGGCCGGCCGACATAGGGCTTGAGGATTTCCGCCAGCCGCCCGTCGCGCAGGGCGGGCGCGGCCTGGTAAGAGGTCATCCGCGCGATGCCGAGCCCCTCGCTCGCCGCCTCGACCAGCGCGTCGGCGGTGTTGACGCCAAGCCGCGGACGGATCTGCAGCGGCGTTCCTTCCGCCTCGCCGGCAAAGTTCCAGGTGCGCGAGGCCTGCAGGCCCTCGAACGCGAGGCAATCGTGCGCCTCCAGCGCGGCGGGCGTTTCGGGCTCGCCGCGTTCGGCGAGGTAGCGCGGGCTGGCGACCGTGATCCAGCGGACTTCGCCCACGCGCATGCCCACCAGCCCGCTGTCGGGCAGACGGCCCAGCCGCGCAGCGAGATCGACATGGTTGTCGATCAGATCGACGACCGTGTCCGCCAGCACCAGCCGCACGTCGACCTTGGGATAGGCGCGCAGGAATTCGAGCACGACCGGGAGAATATGCAGCTTGCCGAAGGTGATCGGCGCGGTGACGAGCAATTCGCCGAGCGGCTCGCGGTATTCGCCCGCAGCGGCCCGTTCGGCTTCGTCGAGCTCGATCAGCAAGCGCCGGGCGGTGTGGACGAAGGCTTCGCCCGCATCGGTGAGCAGCAGCTTGCGCGGGGTGCGTACCAGAAGCTGGGTGGTAAGATGTTCTTCCAGCTCGGAAATCTTCCGGCTGACGGTGGACAGCGGCATGCGCAGCGTGCGCGAGGCGGCGGACAGGCTGCCGCCATCGACGGCGGCGACAAGCGTGCGCAGGGCATCGAAACGGTCCATTGAGCCTTCCGTCCAGCGGGAGCCAAGTTCCCGATCTTATCGAATACTCGGCGATAACGGAAGGGTCTAGGTCCTCTTCAGCGGCGGCGATGGCCCCGCCACACACCTGAAAAGGAACGGACGCATGACCCAGACCACCTACAAGACCGCGACCGTTGGCGGCCGCAAGATCTTCTACCGCGAGGCCGGAGACGCCGCGCTGCCGACGATCGTGTTGCTCCACGGCTTCCCCACCTCGAGCTTCATGTTCCGGAACCTGATCCCGCTGCTGGCGGACCGGTTCCACGTGATCGCCCCCGATTATGTCGGCTTCGGCCAGTCGGACGCCCCGTCCGCGACCGAGTTCGACTACACCTTCGACAACCTGACGGCGCATGTCGCAGGGCTGATCGATGCGCTCGGCCTCACCTCGTACATCCTCTACATGCAGGACTTCGGCGGCCCGGTCGGCTTCCGCCTGTTCGCCCAGCGCCCCGAGGCGGTGCGCGGCTTCGTGATCCAGAACACCAATGCCTACATGGCGGGCGTGGGCGAACCGGCCGCGCAAGTGTTCCTGCCGCTGTGGGAAAACCGCAACGCCGAAACCGAAGCGGCGGCGCGCGGCTTCCTTGCCGCCGGGACGACGCAGTTCCAGTATCTGGTCGGCGCGCGCGACGAAACCGCGATCAGCCCGGACAACTGGACCCATGACCAGGCGCTGCTCGATCGCCCGGGCACCGATGCCTGCATGCTGGACCTGCTCGACGACTACAAGACGAACGTCGCCGCCTACGACAGCTGGCACGCCGCCTTCCGCGCGCACACGCCGAAGACGCTGATCACGTGGGGCCGGGGTGATCCGTTCTTCACCCCCGCCGGCGCCGAGGCGTTCCTCGCCGACCTGCCGGACGCGAAGCTCGTCTGGCTCGATAGCGGCCACTTCGTGCTCGACGAGAATGCCGAGACCGTCGCCGCCGAGATCATCGACACCTTCGCAGCCTGAGTACCCCGATTTCCCTCAACCAATCCCGTCATTTCAAGGAGTTCCATCATGATCAAGAAGACCCTGTTCCTCGCCATCGCGTTCGCCGTCGGCAGCGCCAGCCTCGCTGCCGCCCAGGATGCCCCGCGCCCCGTGCACGAAGGCCCCTCGGTTAGCACCCCCGTAGACCAGATCTCGTTCTTCGGATCTGGCGTGAAGACCGACAAGGGCGAGTTGCAGGCCGGGCCGGCCTATGGCGATCTCCAGCACGGCCGCCACGGCACGTTCATCCACATGCCGGCTGGCTTCGTCAGCCCGGTCCACACCCACACCGAGGACTACTTCGCGGTGGTGATCAAGGGCGTCGGCGCCAACCAGCTGCCGGGCGGCAAGATCATCCCGCTCGCCGCCGGTTCCTACTGGTTCCAGAAGGGTGAGGAAGCCCACGTGACCCAGTGCCTCTCGAAGGAAGACTGCGTGTTCTTCATCGTTCAGCCGGGCAAGTTCGATTACGCCCCGGCCAAGTAAGGCAGCGCGGGTGGCCGGCAGCCCGATGTGGTTGCCGGCCAATCTCCCTTTTTCCCGAGACCTCTCATGACAACCATGCCCGCTTCGCGCCCCACGGCGCGCGTTGCCCTCGTTACCGGCGCCAGCCGCGGGATCGGCCGCGGCGTTGCCATTCGTCTGGCGCGCGATTTCGGCACTGTCGCCATCGTGGCGCGCGACCGGGCACGGCTGGGCGAGACCGCCGAAGCGATCCGCGCAGAGGGTGCTCTTGCGATCTGCATCGCCCGTGACTTGCGCGAGCCCGATGCTGCGGCGTCTGCGGTGCGCATGGTGCTGGGCGAGACCGGGCGGATCGATGCGCTGGTCAACGTGGCCGGCGCCGTGCCGCAGAAAGACCTTTTCTCGCTGGGCGACGCTGAATGGGACGATGGCCTGGCGCTCAAGTTCCATGCCGCGCGCCGTCTGACGCTGGCGGCGTGGGGCGCCCTCAAGGCCAGCGGCGGTTCGGCGGTGATCACCTCCGGCACGTCCGCGCTGGCGCCCAAGCCTGAATTTGCCGCTGTCGGCGTGATCAACGCCGCGATTGCCGCGCTCGCCAAGACATTTGCCGAGCGAGGCCTGAAAGAGGGCGTGCAGGTCAACAGCCTGCTGCCCGGCGCGATCCTCACCGACCGGCGGCGGGCGATGTTTTCCCGGCTGGCCGAAGTCGAGGGGCTGGGTCCCGCAGATGCTGCGGCCGGGTTTGTCGCCAAGGCCGGGATCGCCCGCCTCGGCCTGCCTGAAGACATTGCAGAAGCCATTGCTTTCCTCGTCTCGCCGCCCGCGCGCTGGATCACCGGCATTGCGCTGCGCGTCGACGGGGGCGAAACGAAGGGAATCTGACCATGCGCTCTTCCGGCTTTCTGACGCGGCCCGAGTACCGCATCGACCTTGTTCCCCTGCCCGTCGTGGTGCAGGCGCGGACGCCCTCGCGGCTCATCGCGGCAACCCGCCATGCCCTCCGGCTCGACGAGCAGAACCACGAGCCGGTGGTCTATTTTCCGAGCGCGTCGGTCGATCTCACCGCGCTTGTCCCCATGCCGGGGCGCACCACGCATTGCCCCTACAAAGGCGACGCGCGCTATTGGGCGCTGTCCGAAGCGCCCGATGTTCCTGTCGCGTGGAGCTATCCGCAGGTCTATCCCGAGGTTGCCGGGATTGCCGGGATGATCGCGTTCTACGCCGAACGGATCGCAGTGAGCCTGTAACCGGTGACCGCTGCAAGAAGGAAAGGGGCTGCCGGCGCGTGCCAGCAGCCCCTTTTCGTGTCCAGTGGCAGCCTACTTTGCGGCGAGCTGCTTGTCCTCGTTGGCGCGCTTGATGATATACATGCGGATGGCTTCGGCATCGGCGGGCTTCAGCACCGCCTTGAACGAGACCATGCCGTTCTGGTGGAGCTGGCCGCCGATCACGATGGCCTTCAGCGCGTCGGTGGAGGCGATCACGCCGGAGTGGCGCAGATCAGGGTTGAGCGCACCGGAAATCGCGGCATCACCGTGGCACATCGCGCAGTAGCGGCCATAAAGCTCGCCGCCGTGGGTCGCCTGCGCCGTGGTGCCGGTGAACGGCGGCGGATCGAGCACCATCTGGTTCATCGGCGGCGGTTCCGGGAGCTGGCCCTTGGCGCCGAGCTTGAACACCAGCAGGCGGCTGATGTTGCGCGCCGCGCCGCCCTTCCTGGCAAGCACACCGGTGGCGACATCCCACACCCCGCCCCAGCCGGCGAGGATCGCGACATATTGCTCACCGTCGATCGTGTAAGTCATCGGCGCGGCGATGATTCCGGTCTGGGCTTGGAAGGACCACAGTTTCTCGCCCTTGTCGGCGGTATAGGCGACGAATTCGCCGCCCGAGGTACCCTGGAACACGAGGTTGCCTGCGGTCGACAGCACGCCGCCGTTCGATGGGCCGGTGAGCTCGATCTTCCACGCGGCCTTCCGGTTGGCCACGTCCCACGCGACGAGCTGGCCCTTGGTCGCCGCCTTGGCGCTTTCCTGGATCTCGAGGTTGGCGGGCATCGAGACGGCATAGCCATCCATGCCGATCTTCCAGCCGATCGAAGTGGGCTTCCAGTCCTTGGCGGCAAGGTATGGCCAGCCGGCAAGGTTGGTCGGGATGTAAAGGTAGCCGGTCTTCGGGCTGTAGCTCTGCGGCTGCCACGAATGCGCGCCCACCGCGCCGGGCAGGCTGACGAAGGCCTTGCCGGTCTTCTCGTACTTCGCGTCGGGATTGATGGTCGGGCGGCCGGTTTCGGGATCAAGCCCGGTCGCCCAGTTCACCGGCACCCACGGCGTGCCGGAAATGAACTTGCCGGTCTTCACATCGAGCACATAGACATGCCCGTTCTTCGGTGCGTGGAGCGCGACGTGGCGCTTCTCGCCGCCAATCATGATGTCTGCCACGGTGATCTGCTGGTCGGAGTCGAAGTCCCAGCGGTCTTCCGGGGTCTCTTGATAGTGCCATGCGTACTGTCCGGTATCGGCGTTTACCGCGACGATCGAGGAGGTGTAGAGGCTGTCGCCCGCGCGGCCGTTCGCCGCCGGATTCCACGGCTCGGCATTGCCGGTGCCGAACAGGACGAGGTTGGTTTCGGGGTCATAGGTGATCGAATCCCAGACGGTGCCGCCGCCGCCGAGTTCCCACCACTTGTTGCCCCAGGTCTTCGCTGCTGCCTCGTGCGCCGCCTTGTTCACGCCCTCGGCGCCGAAGCCCTTGGCCGGGTTGCCGGGCACGGTGTTGAAGCGCCAGACTTCCTTGCCCGTCTCGGTATCGTAGGCGGCGATATAGCCGCGGGCCATGTATTCGGAACCGGCGGCGCCGATCAGCACGCGGCCCTTCACGATGCGCGGCGCCCCGGTGATCGTGTAGTCGGTCTGGTTGGGGACGGTGACCTTTTCCCAGAGCACCTTGCCGGTCTTCTGGTCGAGCGCCAGCAGGCGGCCATCGAGCGCGGCAACGAACAGCTTGTCGCCATAAAGCGCGACGCCGCGGTTCACCGCATCGCAGCAGGCGCGGTAGAGCGTGGAGCGCGGGACCTTGGGATCGAAGGCCCAGAGCGGCTTGCCGGTCTTGGCGTCATAGGCCTTCACCATCGACCAGGCGGTGGTCACATAGAGCACGCCGTCATGCACCAGCGGCGTCGCTTCCTGCCCGCGCGCCGAGTCCATGTCCGCGTACCAGGCAAGGCCGAGCTGATCGACGTTGTATTCGTTGATCAGCTTGAGCGGGGAAAAGCGCTGCTCGGCGTAGTCGCCGCCATAAGTCAGCCATTCGGCCCCAGGCACGCCGCGCAGCATCGCTTCGGTCACCGTCGCCATCGCGCCCGGCACTGCAATAGCTCCCGCCGCCAGCGTCAGACTGGAAGCCAGCCCAAACTTTCGCACAAACGAAATGCGCATACCTCTATCCCTCTCCTAGCGGCCCGGCATTGCCCGGGTCCCTGTTTATCGACTGGTCAAGCCGCCATGCCACATTGCACCATAGGCCGCGCATCAGGGCGATGATTTATCTGGCCAATTTTCTGGCTTTTCCTGCCTTTCGCCAAGCGCGCCGGAGGCCGTCTCACGCGTCCTGCTTCCTCAGCATGCCGATGAAGGCAGCGGCAATGTCCTGCGGCGTGTAGCGACCCTTGCGGTACCACGTCTGCGACCAGTTGAGGCTGCCGAACAGCGCGACCTTGAACAGCCAGCGGTCGGTTTCGGGTGCCAACGGCAGCGCCGCGATCAGCCTCTCGAAATGGCGCTCGTAGCGGTCGCGCTCGGCGTTGAGCGTGGGCAGCATGTCGGCAGGGAACGAGCGGACGAATTCGGGATTGACGATCCGGGCGTAGTCGCCGCCGTCGAGCAGAATGGAAAGGTGCGCGGCGCAGGCGGCCTCGATGGCCTGCCATGGATCGGCGCCGGTGCTGGCAAGCGCTTGGTCGATAGCGGCCTCGAAGCGGGCAACCCCCTTGCGGTAGACCGCGATGAGCAGGTCTTCCTTGGACTTGAAGTGATAGTAGAGCGATCCCGGCAGCATGCCGACCGCGCCCGCGATGTCGCGGATCGAGGTGCCATCGTAACCCTTGGCGGCAAACATTTCGGCGGCGGCATCGAGCAGCGCCTCGCGCCGGCTCTCGCCGCCGCGTGCTTCGAGTTTGGGGGCAGTGGTGGCCATGCGGGTCAATCCTTCTGCAGGATCATGACCGAACAGGCCGCTTCGTCAAAGCCCATCACGCCGCCGCCGTTCTCGGCCAAGGCAATGCGCGCGCCGCTCACCTGCCGGGGCCCGGCCTCGCCGCGCAGCTGAAGCATCAATTCGTCGATCATCGAAAGGCCGGTCGCGCCGACCGGGTGCCCTTTGCTGACAAGGCCGCCCGAAAGGTTGATCGGGATCGAACCGCCGAGCGTCGTCGCGCCGCTTTCGACCAGCCGCCCGCCTTCACCGATGCCGCAGAAACCCAGCATTTCGGACTGGTATATCTCGCAGAACGATGTCGCGTCGTGGACTTCGGCAAGGTCGATATCCTGCGGCGTGACTCCGGCAGCCTTGTAGGCCTTCTGTGCAGCAAGTTGCGACAGGCCAGGCTCGTCAAGGCGGCGATACTTGCCTGCCGTCATGGTGCTCGCAGCGATCCGCACCGCGCGGGCGCGGACGGCGGCGGGCTGGCGCGCGAGCCACGCGCCCGAACAGACCAGCGCGGCGGCGGCCCCGTCACCGATGGGCGCGCACATAGAGCGGGTGAGCGGCCAGCTCACCGGGCGGTCGGCCAGCACGTCCTCCACCGTCAGCGGGAAGCGGTACTGCGCCTTGGGATTGTGGACCGAGGCCTTGTGGTTCTTGGCGCAGGCCATCGCGATCTGGCGTTCGGTGGTGCCGTGGGTGCGCATGTGCCACGCGGCCTGCATGGCGTAAGTATCCATGAAGATGGTGCGCCCCGGGCCCGGCTCGAACGGCTTGCCGGATGCCTCGCCAGCTGCTGCGTAGTAGGCCATCCACTCGTCCGGGTCGTACTGGTCGATGCCGCCGTCGAAGAGGGCCTTGGTGCGTTCCGGGTGGGCCGGATTGAAGGTCTTCTCGACGCCGAAGGCGATGCTGAGGTCGGTCTGGCCGCTCAGCACATCCTTCCACGCGCCGTGGAGCGCGATCGAGGCCGTGGCGCAGCCGCCTTCGACGTTGATGACGGGCACGCGTTCGGGGAACAGCCCCTCGCGCACCAGCGGGGTGAGGCAGACCTGCCCGCGGATGCTGCCTTGACCATCGGTCCACATGCCGCAGTTGCCGAACCACGCCATGCCGATGTCGTTGCCATTGGCGAGGCCCGCATCGGCGAGCACGCCGAGGTAGACTTCGCGCGTCAGGTCCTTGAAGCTGCGGTCGGGGAACTTGCCGAAGGCGCTGGAATAGCTGCCGACGATATAGACGTCCGTCATCCGGCGGTCTCCCAATAGGCCGCGCGCAACTCGCGCTTGAGCACTTTGCCCAGCGCATTGCGTGGGAATTCGGTGCGGAATTCGAGGTCCGCGAGACGTTGCGTCTTGGCGAGGCGGGCGTTGGCCCATTCCAGCAGCGCCGCTGCGTCCGGTTCCCCGCGCGGAATGACCAGCGCGAGCGGTGTCTCGCCCCACTTGGGGTGCGGGATGCCGATGACGGTCACGTCCTGCACCTCCGGGTGCTGGCCGATCACGGCTTCGAGGTCGGCAGGAAAGATATTGAAACCGCCCGAGAGGATCATGTCCTTCTTGCGGTCGACGATGTGGAGGAAACCTTCCTCGTCGATCATGCCGATATCGCCGCTGCGCAGGTAATGCGTGCCGGCTTCGTCGCGCCAGAGGATCGCGGCGTCGAGATCGGGCCGGTTGTGATAGCCCGCCATCATGCCGAGCCCGCGCCCGACTATCTCACCCGGCTGGCCGCGTGGCACTTCGCGGTCGTCATGGCCGATGATGCGCATGTCGAAGCCGATGACCGGGCGGCCCACGGCGGTGGGGCGGGAAGGCTTGTCGCCCGGCTTGCGCATCGTCGCGAAACCTTCGCTGAAGCCATAGAGTTCATAGACGTTGGGCGTCATGCGCTCGATCACCGCTTCGCGCGTGTCGGGCCGCAGCGAGGAACCGGCGGACAGGAGTGCCTTCAGGCTGGAGAGATCGTGCCCGCCGAGAGCGGGATCGTCGAGCGTCACGATGCACTGCGTCGGCACCATGAAGGCGTGCGTCACCCGGTGTCGCTCGATCAGCGCAAGGGCGCCGGCGGGGCTGAACTGCTCCATGATCACGATGGTCGCGCCCAGCAGCAGCGGCGGGAGCACCATGAACATCGTGCCGTTGGAATAGAGCGCGGTCGTGACAAGCGTCACGCTGTCCCGCGTCATGCCGAGTTCGAGCGCGTTGGACCACGCGAAATGCATGCGCGCGCCGTGGCTCTGGACGATGCCTTTGGGCAGGCCCGTGGTGCCGGAGCTGTAGATGATGTTGAAGCGGTCGTCGGGCTGGATGCGAACGGCGGGGTCGCTGTCCGAGGCAGCGGGGAGCGTTTCCCAGCCTTCGCCTGCGAAGCCGATGGCGACCCGGCGAATATCTGCCGGAAGCGCTGCGGAATCCACCAGCGCCCGGTTGCTCGCAGAAACAAACACCGTCTTCGCGCCGCTGTCGGCCATCATCGTCGCGATCTGCGCGCCCGTCAGGAGCCCGCTGATCGGCACCATGCAGGCGCCCGCGCGGACGATGCCGAACATGACTTCCAGCATGTCCAGCGAATTGGTCATCACCAGCGCGACGGGTTCGTCGTTCCGAACGCCTAGGCCGATCAGCGCATTGGCGACGCGCGCGGTGCCTTTGTCGAACTCGCCCCAGGTCATCCGGCGCTCGCCGCAGATGGCGGCGATCCTGTCGGGCGCGAAGCGGGCGTGGGTGGCCCACACGCTTGGCATGCCGAAGGCGGGCGCCTCGATCATCCCGTCACCATCGGCATTTCGCGCACGCCGCGCATGGTGAGCGTGTCCATGTATTCTGCGGTGTCCGACGCCAGCGCGAGGTTCGGAAACCGCGCGAACAGGCGGCTGATCGCGATGCGGCCCTCGGCGCGGGCGAGCGGCGCACCGAGGCAGAAGTGGATGCCGTGGTTGAACGTGAGGTGGCGGTTCGGCGTCCGCGTGATGTCGAACCGCGCCGCGTTCTCGAACACTTCGGGATCGTGGTTGGCGGCATTGACCATGGCATAGACGCGGTCGCCCTTGCGCAGTGTCTTGCCGCGCATGTCGAACGGTTCCTTGACCACGCGCACCACCGCGCCGGTCGGCCCTTCGAAGCGCAGCATTTCTTCCACCGCACCGGCGACGAGCGAAGGATCGGCAATCAGTTTCGCCTTCTGCTCGGGGTTCTGCAGCAACGCGCGCACGCCGTTGCCGATAAGGTTGGTGGTCGTCTCGTGCCCGGCGAAGAGGAACAGGATGCACGAGCCGATCAGTTCTTCCTCGCTGATCTGGCCGGTCTGCTGCAGCATGACGAAATGCGAGATGACATCGCCGCGCGGGCGGGTCTTGCGGTCTTCGGCGGCGGCGCGGAAGTAGTCCGCCATGGCGACGATCCCTGCACGCCCGGTCTCGTACTTGTCGCCGGTGCTGGTGGCGTTGCCGAGGAACGGCTGGAGTTGCATCGACCAGTCGCGCAAGGCTTCCATGTCCTCGCGCGGGATGCCGAGCAGGTCCATGATAACGCTCGCGGGGAGGGGATTGGCGAACTCGCTGATGCACTCGAACCTACCGTCCCCGCGCGCTGCGATCCTGTCGAGCAGCCCGTCCGCCAGTTCGGCGATCCCGGCTTCGAGATCGCGCATCACGGCAGGGGTCACTACCTTGTTGAGCAGGGTGCGCAGGCGGGTGTGGTCGGGCGGATCCTTGAACACGACCCAGGTGTTCAGATAGCGGATCAGGTCCGCCAGCTTCGCGCGTTCCTCGCCCTGCTGGCTGTCGAAGAAGGGCGTGAGGCGGTCCGAGGTCACACCGCTGTTCATCTGCACGGCCTTCACATCATCATGCCGCGTCAGCACCCAGCCCTTGAGCAGCGGTGACCAGTGCACCGGGTCCTCCGCCTGCAGGCGCAGCAAGGTTTCCAGCGGGCGCTGGATGATGTCCGGATCGCGCGGATCGAAGACGAGGGCGGTTTGGGGCATGACGCGGCTGAACCTTGGCAAATTCGCGCTTTGGCTATCATCCGGCCCTTGCCATAGCAAACACTTGTTTGGTAGCCTCCCCACGAAGGCGCGACAGGTGCAGCAAGGCTGCACAAAAGAGGCAAGCGCCACGGGAGAGGATGCATGCTCAAGCTCGTTGCCGTGTGGTCGGCGCCCAAGCCGGAGGACCGCGAGGCCTTCGAAACCGCCTATGCCAATGTCCACGCCCCGCTGGCGCGCGCGCTGCCGAACCTGACCAGCCTCGAGACCATCCTCGTCGCCGAAGGGCTCGAAGGCGCCGAGGCCGGGGCCTACCGCTTCGCGATCATGACCTGGCCGGACAAGGCTGCGCTCGAGCGGGACGAACAAACCCCGGAATGGCTGGCGCTGCGGGCCGATGCCGGCGGCATGATCGAGCGCTTCGGCGTGACGCTCGTCTCCTCCATCGGCCACGACGGCTGAGGGGGGGCGCCATGTCCATTCTCGTCACCGGCGGCACCAAGGGCATCGGCCTCGCCATCGCCAAGCGGTTTGCCAAGCCCGATACGGACGTGTTTCTCAATTTCCGCGCCGATCAGGCGTCGGCGGACAGCGCCAAGGCGGAAATCGAGGCGCTGGGCGCGCGCTGCCATCTGATCCAGGGCGATGTCAGCACGCCGCAGGGTGCGCAGGCGGTCGTGGCGGAAGTGGCCGCGAAGACGGACCGGCTGGACCAGCTCGTCCACTGCGCGGTGAAAGTGCTGCCCGAGCCGTTGCTGACGGTCGATCCCGTCACCTTCACCGAGGCGATCAATCTCAACGGCACGGCGCTGGTCTATCTGGTGCAACCCGCCGCGAAGCTGTTCCGCCGGGGCAGCACGGTGTTCTTCCTGTCCAGCCGAGGCAGCCGTACGGTGATCCCGAACTATGCCGCCGTCGGCGCAGGCAAATCGCTGGCGGAAAGCCTGATCCGCTATCTGGCGCGTGAACTGGCGCCGCTCGGCGTGCGGGCCAATTGCGTCGCGCCAAGCGCAGTCGATACCGAAGCGCTGCGGCAGGTCTATGGCGAGAAGACCGACGAAATCCTCGCCGCCGCGGCCGCCGCCAGCCCGAGCGGGCGGAACGTGACGCATGACGACTACTGCAGCCTGATCGAATACCTCGCGAGCCCATCGGCGGCGATGATCCAGGGGCAGGTCGTATTTGTGACGGGCGGGGAGTATCTGGCGGCCTGATCCTCGATGGCCCGCCCCTTACCCATCGTCATTCCCGCCTGCGCGGGAATGACGATGGGTGTTTGATCAGAGCAGCGAGAGCCGAAGTTCGCGCTTCAATATCTTCCCGCTCGCGTTGCGCGGCAGGGTCTCGGCGAAGACGACCCTCTTCGGGACCTTGAACGCTGAAAGGTGCTCGGCGCAGTGCGCGAGGACTGCCTCCACCTCCAGCACATGCCCGTCGCGCAGCACGATCACGGCGGTGACTGCCTCTATCCACTTCGGGTCGGGCAGGCCGATCACCGCCACTTCGCTGATCGCCGGGTGCTGGTAGAGCACTTCCTCCACCTCGCGCGAGGCGACGTTTTCGCCGCCAGTCTTGATCATGTCTTTCTTGCGGTCGACCACGGTGATGTAGCCCGCCGCGTCCGCCACGCCGAGATCGCCGCTGTGGAACCAGCCGCCGGCAAAGGCATCCGCCGTGCGCTCGGGGTCGTTCCAGTAGCCCGACAGGAGCTGGGGCGAGCGGTGGACGATCTCGCCGACTTCGCCGGGGGCCACGGGCTGCATGGCATCATCGACGATGCGGGTTTCGACATGGAGCGTCGGGCGGCCCGCTGACCCCAGCCGCGCGGCGTGCTCCTCGGGGAACAGAATCGTCGCGACGGGGGCGATTTCGGTCTGGCCATAGAGGTTCCACAGGCGCAGCTGCGGGATCCGCACATTCATTTCGCGCAGCACTTCGACCGGCATGATCGAGGCGCCGTAATAGCCCTTCTCGAGCGCCGAGAGGTCGGCCGTCTCCATCAGCGGCGAGCGCAGCAGCGAGATCCACACCGTCGGCGGCGCGAAGAACGAAGTGGCCTTATGCTGCACCAGCAGCTGCAGCACATTGTCCGCCGCGGGCGAGCCGGTAATCACGTTGATCGTGCCGACATGGAGCGCAGGCCCGATCATGCAATCGAGCTGGGCGCAGTGGAACAGCGGCATGGCGTGGAGCGCAACCGTGCTCGCCGTCCACTCGCAATCGATGATGCAGCTCTGGTATTCCCACAGCACCGCATTGTGCGACAGCATCGCGCCCTTGGGGCGGGATTCCGTGCCGCTGGTATAGACGATCTGGAGCAGGTCCTCGCCGCCGCGCTCTTGCGGGGCGAGGGGATCGTCCGAGAGGAGGTCGGTCCACGCAGGCAGGCCGGCAGGCGGCGGCGCCCATTCGCCGGGGATGCCGTAGACATGTTCGAGCGCGTCGCTCCGGGCGGCAAGGCCGGTCTCGATCGTGGTCTCGTCGACGAACAGCACGCGCGCGCCCGAATGGTCGAGGATGTAGCGCACGTCCTCGGCATTGAGCATGAAGTTGATCGGCACGAGCACCGCATCGGCCCGTGCGATGGCGAAGCGCAGCGCGATGAAGGCGTGGCTGTTGCGCGCGAGGATGGCGATGCGGTCACCCGCCTGCATCCCCAGCTGTCGCAGCCCCGAGGCGAGCCGCTCGACCTCGCGGTGGAACTCGGCATAGCTCCACGTCACCCCGCCGCAGATGATTGCAGGTTTTGCGCCGTGCCGCTCCGCCGAGCGCGTGAGCATGGCGGAAAGCGACTGCGCCCGGGCGCGGGCGATGACCGGATCAGGCTGCATCAGCGAGGACATGGTGACCCTTTGGGCTTTGGTATGTTGCGCAGCAAAAAGGGAGCAGCGCGCGCTGCGCTGCTCCCCCCTTGAAGCCCTTGCCTACTTCCACTTCACCCTGAGCGAAACGCCGTAGGTGGCCGGCATGCCGGTCGCCTGGGTGATGATGTCGTTGTACGAGATGATGTTCTGGACGTTGAACGTGTTGAACACGTTCTTGCCCCACGCCGAGATCGAGATCCGGTCGCCCGGGAAATCATAGCCGATGCGGGCATCGACGATGGTGTAGCCGTCGATCCGGAACGGGAATGTCTTGATCGACCGGTACGGTGCGGGCGGGATCTTCAACGTGCTGCCGCCGATATAGGCATCGACATCCGCGCGGTAGTTGGCGGAGGCACCGACGAAGAACGTGCCGCCATTGCCCAGCGGGACCCGGTAGTCGATGTCGCCGGTCAGGCTCCACGTCGGCGCGAAGGGCAGGCGGTTGCCGGCGAAGTTGTATTTCGTGCCGGCACTGCCATAGCCGTTGCCAAGGATGTTCCCGAAGACCGTGGTGGCGGTGTATTCGTCAACCTTGGTCTTGAGGTAGCTGGCCGAACCGCTCAGCGTCAGCCCGGAAACCGGACGGAGCACGATATCGGTCTCCACCCCGAAGATGTGCGACTTGGGCACGTTGTCGAGGCGCTGGAGCAGGCCGAACAGGGCGGTATCGACGGTGCCCTGGATCTGCTTGTCCTTGTAGTCCTGATAGAAGATCGCGCCGGTCCACGAGATCGCGTTGCCCATGAACTTGGCCTTGAAGCCGCCTTCATACGAGGTCACCCGCTCCTGCCGGGCAGGCGCGAACACGTCGACCGTCGCGCCGGTGATCACCGGGAAGCTGCCCGCCTTGAAGCCGCGCGAAACGTTGGCATAGAGCAGCAGGTCGTTGCTCGGCTTGAAGTCCAGGCCCGCGCGCCACGACACGTTGTTCTCCGCGAGGCGGCCCAGGTAGGGCTTGCCGTTGGTGAAATCGGGGAAGAACGAGTAGCAGGCGCCCGGATTGTTGAAGCCGAGGCCGAACAGCACCGAAACGCGCTGGTCGGGTGCGGCATCGTTGTTGCACATGCGCTGATTGTTGATCGAGTGCGTGTAGCGGATTCCGGCCTTGAAGGTGAGCTGGTCGGTAAGGTCATACTCGCCGTTGGCGAAGGCCGCGATGTTGTCCATCTTGCCCCGGCTGTCGACGGTGCTGATGTGGATCCACGCCGTGCCCGCGTTCGACAGCGAGTTGTCGCCGTAGGTGATGTCCTGGATCTCGTTGACCTTGGAGTGGTTGTAGTTGCCGCCCAGCGTCCAGCGGAAGCGCTGACCCGGAGATGCGGCGTTCGAGATGCGCAGTTCCTGCGAGAAGTCGTCGATCGTGCCGTCGTCGCGCGGGGCGTCGACCATCTCGAAGGGCGAACCGTCGAGGTCGAACGACATCTTCTGGCTCAGCCGGTTGTAGCCGGTGATCGAGGTGATCGCGATGCTGTCGGTCACCTGCAGGTCGGCGCGCAGGATCGCCTGGAACAGGGTGCGGTCGCCGGCCGGGATGGCCGGTTCGGTCTGGGACTGGAAGCCCGGCCGATAGCCCGGTGCCGGATTGGGCGGGAACGGCAGGCCACCAGTCAGTGGGCCGGGGACGCGGGCAACCGTGGTCCAGCTGGCGGCGCGCAGGTTGCGGGGCGTGAACGGCGCATTGAGTTCCGCAAACGAAGGCGCGGAGGGGACGGAGGGCACCGTCGCGATGATCTGGAGCGCCTGCGGCTCGGAGCGATCGACCGAGCCGTTGAGGTTGAGCTGGAACTTCAGCTTTTCGCTCGCCTGCCATTCGGTGATCAGGCGCGCGGCGACATAGTTCGTCGTGCCGTTCTTCTGCTTCGGATCGAGGAAGTTGTACTGCCAGGCGTCGCGATGCATCGCGTCGAAGGCGAAGCGCATGCCGACCGTCTCGCTCACCGGGGCGCTGATGAAGCCGGAGCCGTGGACTTCGTTGAAGCGGCCGTAATCGAGATTGAAACCGGCCTGGAGTTCCTTGGTCGGCTTGGCCGCGACGTAGTTGATCGCGCCGCCGGTCGAGTTCTGGCCGAACAGGGTACCTTGCGGGCCCTTCAGCACTTCGACGCGCTCGAGGTCATAGAGCGAGTGGCCGGCAAGCACCGGGAACGTCAGCGGTGCCTGGTCCATCGAGACGCTGACCGCCGGATAGACGCCGAGCGCGTCCGCGTTGTAGCCGATGCCGCGCAAGGTGTAGACCGGGGTGGCGTGGGTGGACGGTGCAAGCGCCATGCCCGGGATGTATTTGACGAGGTCTTCGGCCCTTCCGATGTTGCGGCGCTCGAGCAACGAGGTGTCGAACGCGGCGATGCTCGCGCCGACCTTGCTGATGCTTTCGTTGCGCTTGTTCGCGGTCACGATGATTTCGCCGACCGGGGCTTCTTCCGCTGCCGCCTGTTCAGCAGCGGGAGCCGGGGCCGGGGCCGGGGCCGCGAAGGCCGGATGTGCGATGCCTGCAAGGCCGATGGCGGCCGAGGTCGCCATTAGGTTGCGCCTGATCTTGCTCATTTTTCCCTCTCCTTTGGTCTGTCGTTTTGTTGTTGTGGCTTCGCCCTGACGGGGCTCGTCAGCCGTTCACCAGATCTGCAAACACGCCGATCGCGCGCCGCAGGATGCGGTCGGCGGTCGGGAAGGCGGCCCGCATCGTGGCAAGGCCGTGGATGAGGCCGGCCGCTTCCATGAAGTGGACCTCCATCCCGGCATCGGCCATGCGGCCGGCCATCGCGCGGCCCTGATCGCGCAAGGGGTCGAGGCCCGCGGTGAGAATCACCGCAGGCGGCAGCGCAGCGGGCAGCGGATGCAGCAGCGGCGATGCAGCGGGTCCGGCGGCGTCACCATCGCCGGGCAGGTAATCCGCCGCAAAGCGCGCGAGCAGCCTCGCATCGAGGATGAAGCCTTCGCCGAACGCCTTGTACGAACCGCGATCCGGCGCGGTGCAATCGAGCCAGGGATAGACAAGCAGCTGCGCCTTGACCTTCTCGGCCCCGAGCACGGCAGCGACGTAGTACGCCAGATTGCCGCCCGCGCTGTCACCCGCAGCGGCGAGGCCGGTGACGGGGGCTTCAAGCTCCGCCGGGCTGCCGAGCACGAACCCGGCCGCCGCGACGCAATCGTCATGGCTGGCGGGGTAGGGGTCTTCGGGACCCATCCGATAGTCGACCGCGACCACGCGGCAACCGGTGATCGCGGCAATCGTGCTGCAGACCGGATGATGCGTTTCGAGATCGCCGATCACCCAGCCGCCGCCGTGCATGTAAAGCACGACCGGGCCGGCCGCCGCTTCGCCCGGGAAATAGGCGCGCAGCTTGCAGGATGGGCCATCGAGATCCTTCCAGCGCACGCCTGCTTCGGGCTGCACATCGAACAGCGCGCCCATCTGCAGATAGACCGCGCGCATGTCGGTCGCGGAGAGATCGGCGAGGTGCGGGCCGCCCTGCTCGGCGATTCCGGCGAGCACCGCGGCGGTTTCCGGCAAGACAAACGGTTCTTCCATCAAAAGGCTCCTGCGACCTGGAAAGACAGATTCAGCCCGCAGCGAGCATGCGCGCGGGCTCTGGCGGCGAAATGCCGCAGCATTGCTTGTTTGGGGCCGCCATGTTCCGTCCGGAATGGTCGTGCGGCAAAGGTATGATAAATAACGATATCCCCCCAAAGCTTCTGCCTGTTATCGGTAAAGCTATGCCAAGGGGCGTCGACGCACCATGTCGCTGCGCGCCAAGTTATTGACGGATGTGGCCAGCGACAGGTACGCTGCCAAAAAACAAGGCAGCACTAGGGGCAGCACTAGGGGAAGAGGAGGGGATGGAGCATGGACTCCAATGCACTCTACGCGACCTTGCCGGATCTGAGCGCTCGGATCATGCGCAGCGCCCTGGCCAGCCAGACCAGGGTTGATTGGGATGATTTCTGCCGCACCAGCCATGTCCGGCCGGTGCGCCTCGACGTCGGCTCCGGCCAGTTGCTGGCGCAGGAAGAAATGCAGCTGCAAAAGTCGTTTGCGGCGTGCACGGCCAGCGCGCGCAACATCTGGTTCGATGTCGGCTTGCGCTACCGGGCGATCAAGTTCGGCGAGCTCGGCCTTGCCATGATGACGTCGCGCACGCTGGGCGAGGCGCTGCAGATCGCTTGCCGCTGTCAGGCGCTGACATATTCCCTTATCAATTATCGTTATGCCTCTGCGCCCAACGGCGCCTTTGCGCTTATCGGCACGTACGGAAAGCTTTCCGAGGAGCTGCGCGATTTCTCCCACTATCGCGATCTCGGCGCGATCCGGACACTGGTAGCCGATCTCATGGGCGGAGACTTGCCCCTGGAGCGTGTGACCATCGCCGCGCCGCCTGCGCCCGATTGGGAGCAGCAGCGCCGCCATATGCCGTGCCCCGTCCAGTTCAATGCGGAGCAGACGCAGTGGCTGTTCAAGCCGGGCGCGGCAAACCTGCCACTGCCGATGGCGGACAGCGATCTCGTGACGCTCTACAGCTCGCGCTGTGACAGTATTCTGCGCCGCGCGCAGACCGATGGCACGATAAAGGGGCGGCTCGCTGCCCGGCTCAGCCGCAGCGACACGGATTTCCCCACAGCGGGCGAAGCCGCCCGCATGCTGGCGCTGTCCGAACGCACGCTGCACCGACGGCTGGCGGAAGAAGGCACGCGCTTTTCGGCGATGATTGACGAGGCACGCTACAGCCGCGCGCGCGAATTGCTCACGGAAGGCCACTTGGCGATCGAGCAGATCGCCGTCGCGGTCGGCTTTACCGAGCCGTCCAGCTTCTCGCGCGCGTTCAAGCGCTGGTCGGGCATGGGTGCGCTCGAGTACCGGCGGCAGGCCCAGGCGAGGAACCAGCTTCTCGCCTGAGGCCTGCCGCCCACATTTTCAGGTAGGCTGCTTCAGCTATAGGCAAACTCCGCGCCGTCGAGATCGACCGCCGGGATGTCTTCCGCCTCGCGCCAGTAGTCCTGCGTGTGGCGCCATTCGGGCTGCTCGCCGAGGCGCTTGGGCAGCTTGTCCATATCGCGCATCAGGTAGCTGGGATTGAAGTTGTCGTCCTCGATCCACGGTAGCAGCGGCTCGTTCGCCAGTGCCGGCGGGATCACGATGTTGACTTCCTTCGCGCCCTTCGCGTCCATGTGGCTCAGCATGCGGCAGACGAAATCGCCGAGCAGGTCGACGCGCAAGGTCCACGCGGCACGGAAATAGCCGAAGACCCAGACCATGTTCGGCACGCCTTCGAACATCATCCCGCGGTAGGTCGCCTTTTCCGACCAGTCGACTTCCTTGCCGTCGACCTCGAAGGTGATCCCGCCCATCATCAGCAGCTTGAAGCCGGTCGCGGCCATGACGATGTCCGCCTTGAGCTCGTCGCCCGAGCCGAGCTTGATGCCGTCCGCCGTGAAATGGTCGATTGTGTCGGTGATCGCGCTCACCTTGCCGTCGCGGATCCGCTCGAACATGTCGCCATCGGGGATGAAAGCCAGGCGCTGTTGCCAAGGCCGATAACGCGGCGTGAAGTGTGGCTCGAACTGGAAGTCGGGACCGGCATACTGGCGGATCAGTTCCTTCAGTTCCTCGAACACGAGGTCAGGCTCGGCCCGCGCGCGGTGATCGAGCATCTTGAGGTTGTGCAGATAGTCCAGGCGGACGACGCGGTGAACGGTGTCCTCGTCGACGCCGATCTCGCGCAGCTTGTCAGCCAGATCGCTGCGGTTGGGATAGCAGTAGAAGTAGGTCGGCGAGCGCTGCAGCATGGTGACGTGCTTGGCCTTGTCGGCCAGCACCGGGATGACTGTCGCTGCCGTAGCACCCGAGCCGATGACAACGACTTCCTTGCCGGCATAGTCGACTTCGTCGTCCCACTTCATCGCGTGGATGAGCTGGCCCTTGTAGTCGCCCATGCCCGGCCATTCGGGCAGGTAGGGGTTCTGGTGGTCGTAGTAGCCCTGGCACATCCACAGGAAGTTGGCGCGGTAGGTCGGCCCGGCCGAGCCATCAGCCTTGCGGGTTTCCACGGTCCACAGCTTCTCGGAAGTCGACCACGAGCAGCGCGTGATCAGCGTGCCGAAGCGGATGGCCTTGTCGAGGTCGTTTTCAGCGAGCACGTCGCGCAGGTACTTGCGGATTTCTTCGGCGGTGGCGATCGGCGGGCCGACCCACGGCTTGAAGCGGTAGCCGAAGGTGTAGAGGTCTGAATCGGAGCGGACGCCGGGGTACTTGTGCGTGTGCCAGGTGCCGCCGATATCGTCCTTGGCTTCAAGGATCACGAAGCTCTTGTCCGGGTTCTGCGTCTTGAGGTGATAGGCGCTGCCGATGCCGGAAATGCCGGCCCCGACAATCAGGACATCGAAATCCTGCGTCGCGGCGGTGCTGTCCTGCTGCGGTCTTTCCATTACTTCGGTCACATCCTGCTCCACTCTGGCCTGCCTCGCGCCGGGGGGCGGCGCGGCATGATTGCAGCGTGGAATGTCTCCAAGGAGGCCATGCGATGCAACGTCGCCAGCCGCCAACAAACTGGCCCGGACTGCCATTTTAGGTCGGCACGAAAAAAGGGCCGGCCATGCGGCCAGCCCTTTCTTCAACGCAGCGCGAATGCGGCTTAAAGCCCTGCGCCCTCGCGGATTTCCTCGATCAGCTGGAAGTGGAACGCCAGCATCCGGTCATCGGGCTGCTGGGGGCCGAAGAAGTCCATTTCGGGATCGACCACCTCGGTGCGCACGCCTGCCAGCGCTTCGATCAGGGTGTGTCCGCAGAACGGCACATAGGCTTCCGAATAGCCGCCTTCGTGCACCACCGCGAGGCGCCCGCCGCACAGTTCTTCGGCCACCTTGACCATGCGCTCGGTCATCGCGCGGTAGCTTTCCGAATGAAGCATCTGCCGCGCGAGCGGGTCGGCGGCATTGGCATCAAGGCCGCTGGCGATGACGATGAGATCGGGCTGGTAGCGCTGCAGCGCCGGGATCACCACCCGGTCGAGCGCGCGCAGGTAGGTCTCGTGACCGCTGCCGGCCGGAAGCGGCACGTTGAGATTGAAGCCGAGCCCTTCGCCTGCGCCGCGATCCTCGTGGCCGGTATAGCCTGGCGGGAAGCAGCGGTCCTGGTGGATCGAGATCGTCAGCACGTCGGCGCGGTCATAGAAGATGCTCTGCGTGCCGTTGCCGTGGTGCACGTCCCAATCGACCACCGCGACCTTGCCGAGCCCATGCTTCGCCTTGGCCGCATCGATGGCGATGGGGATGTTGGCAAGGAGGCAGAAGCCCATCGGCTGATCGGCGAGGCAGTGGTGCCCGGCCGGGCGGCACAGCGCATAGGCGTTGCGCGCGCGGCCGGTGACGACGGCGTCGACCGCCTCGATGGCAAGCCCTGCGGAGAGCGTCGCGAGTTCGAAGCCGCCCTTGCTGAAGGGGGCGAACAGGCCGAGCTCGCCGCCGCCCGCATCGCTCACGCGCTTGAATTCGTCGATATAGCTGGCGGGGTGGATGCGCAGCAGATCCTCGCGCGTGGCGTGGGCGGCGCTGCGCACTTTAAGGTGCTGATCAAGCCCCGAGGCCCGCACCAGATTGAGCAGGCGGCGCTTCGAGGCAGGCGTATCCGCGCCGTAGCTGCCCGAAGGCGGCTCGACCCAGTCGCCGATGGGGAAGAACAGCGCCTGCACCCCGGTGCAGTGCCAGAAGGTACGCTCATCGGTCAGGAACAGGGTGCCGCTACTCATTGTGTTTCTCTCCCACGCTGCCACGGACCGCGCACGGCGCAGCTCCGGTCAATACCAAGGGTTACCGTCAACGCAGTGGCAAAGCATTGGCCGCGACGGCCAATGAGTTGACCGCACAGGCCAATCAGGGCGCGAGGCGGGGAAGGGCGGTCCGGCTGGTAACCCGCGCGCCGAACAGGGCCACCATCGCCGCGAGGCCAGCCTCCGCATCGACATCCTGCCCGCAGACGAAGAGATCGACCGCGGCGACGTCATGTTCGGGCCAAGTGTGGATCGAGATATGGGATTCGGCCAGCAGCGCCACGCCGGTAACACCCAGCCCCTCGCCGAAGCCGTGGACATGGATGCTGAGGACACGCGCGCGTGCGGCGGCGGCGGCTTCGCGCAGTGCGGCTTCGATGCGGACCGGATCGTCGTAACCGGTGCCGCCTTCGAGGTCGGCGATCAGGTGCACGCTGGTGCCGGGAAGATGCGTCATGCGCCAAGGCATTCGAAGGGATGGCCGAGGTGCGCTAGTGCCGCTTCCGCCGCCACCACGCCGCGATAATGCGCTTCCTCGAACAGCGAGAGGCCCGAGAGATCGGAATGCGCGAAGAGCACCGGTGGCTTTGCCGCGATGGCGGCAAGACGCGCCGGATCGCTCAGGAACCCGGGGGCAGGGCTCGCCATCGCATGGCCCCAGCGCCAGACGTCGATGCGCTCGATGGCGCCAGCAAGATCGGGGTTCATCGCAAGAAGGTCGTCCGCCACGATCCGCTGCCATTCGGCAAGCGGGCGCGTGGCCAAGAGCTTGCGGGCCTGCGCGGGTTCCTCGCGGGAAAGCGCCATGTACCATGTGAGCACCGTCGGCCCGTCGCCCGCGCTCCCGCTCTGGTGCGTGGCGACGACATAGCCGAGGCTGTCGCTGCCGGTGGAGACGTTGTCCCACGCCAGCGCCGATCCCCGCCCGCGCGGCTGGCGGTTGACCGTGACATTGGCGACGACCCAGGGAGCATAGCGCAGCGCGCCCTTGACCATTTCCGCAGGCGCGACGCGGGCGGCGACGAAGTGCGGCATCGCCATGATCACCGTGCGCGCGCGCCATTGGCGGCTCACCCCGGCGGCATGGTCGAACGCGGTGACGAGCGCGCCGCTATCGCCTTCGCGCACCACCGAGAACACGCTCTGGCCGGAGCGGATATGGGGCGCGACGGCCTTGCCCATCAGGCTGACAAGGCGGCCGTTGCCTTCGGGCCAGGTCAGTTCGCGGTCCCCGTCGCCGCCCGCCGCCCAGCCGCGCCGTCCGGCGAAGTAGTGCACCCCGGCCCATGCCGAGATGCGCTCCGGCTCGGTGCCGTAATCGTCGCGGCAGCAATAGCGCAGATAGGCGCGCAGCACGGGGGAGGTGAAGCCGCGCCCATCGAGCCAGTGCGCGAAGGTCATGCCGTCGAGCGAAGTGAAGCGCGGATCGTTGCTCGAATAGGCGCGGGGGATGGCGAAGGCGGGCTTGCCGTCGGAGCCAACCCCCTGCCGGAAATCGGCCATCTCGCGGTAGAACCGGTCGCGTTGCGCGATGTCATCGGCGGTCAGGCCGCTTGCCGGATAGAGCCCTTCCTGCCAGCTGCCGCGCCACAGCAGGCGCTCCTCGAGATCCGCGCAGAGCTGGTAGGGATCATAGACCGGCGCGCCGTCCGCTGCGCCCACGATCATCCCGAAGCCCTGCAGCATGTGCCGCAGCGCGTGCGCCTCGCGGTTGGGAACCGGCAGGTAATGCGCGCCGAGCGGATAGGCGCTGACGGCATTGCGGCCCGAGCGCGCATTGCCGCCGACCGTGTCTTCCAGTTCCAGCAGCACGAAATCGCTGTAACCCGCGTCCTTGAGCCGCCATGCGGCCGCAAGCCCCGCCGCGCCGCCGCCCGCGATCACGATGGCCGCATCCTCCGCCTGCCCCTGCGGCGCCGGAAACCCGCCGTCGCGCACCCGGTGCCCGCGCTGCCAGTCTGCGCCGCCAAGCGTGCCGGGAAAGGTGGTCGGGGTGCAGGCCGGCAGTGCCAGCGCACCAGCGCCCGCCGCCGCGCCCTTGAGCACCTGCCGCCGGGTCGGCTCAGCCATCGTAGCGGCCCCATTCCTCGGCGAAGCTGCGCACCAACGCCTGGTTGTCGAGCCGGTTCACCGGAGTCGGGCGGCGGGCCATGTCGGGCGGAAAATCGAACATCGCGCGCTCGCTCGCCTGGGTGAGGAAACGCAGGCCCGCCGGCAGGCGCACGGCATCGCCGGGGGGCTGGTGCGCGGCCATCGTGAAGCCCCATTCGCCGAAGCTCGGCACATAGGCGTGATAGCCGCGCGCCTTGAGCCCGGCGGCCTCCAGCGTGCTCGCCACGGTCCAGTACGAGCGCGGGGCGACCAGCGGGGACGTGCTCTGCACCGTCAGCACGCCGGCGGGACCGAGCAGGCGCGCCACTTCGCGGTAGAAGCTCTCGGTATAGAGCTTGCCGAGCGAGAACTCGGTGGGATCGGGAAAGTCGATCAGGATCGCGTCATAGTGCCCGCGCGCCTGTCGCACCCAGCGGAAGGCATCGCCGTTGATCACCTGCATGCGCGGCGAGTCGAGCGAACCGCCGTTGAGCCGCGCCAGCGACGGCTCGTCTCGGAACAGGTGCGTCATTTCCGGATCGAGATCGACGAGCGTGACATGGCCGACGCGCGGGTCCTTGAGCACCTCCCGCGCGGCCAGCCCGTCGCCGCCGCCCAGAATCAGCACCTCGCGCGGGTTGGCGACGCGGCCGAGCACCGGCCAGACCAGCGCTTCGTGATAGCGGTATTCGTCGCGGGTGGAGAACTGGAGGTTGCCGTTGAGATAGAGGCGCAAGTCCTCGCCGCGCCGGGTGATGACGATGCGCTGGTAGGGCGTGGAGCGCGCATAGATCACCGGCTCGCCATAGAAGGCGACTTCGGACCAGCGCTGGATGTGGTCCGCCCCGGCAAGGCCCGCGAGCAGCGAGGCGAGCACGACAAGTGCGGCCAGCAGATCGCCTCCCACCCTCTGGCGCCCGCGCAGCACCACGAGCAGCGCGATGGCGACGCCGACATTGGCAAGCCCGAACACGAACCCGGTGCGGATCATGCCAAGGCGCGGCACCAGCACGAGTGGGAACAGCAGCGAGGCGATCAGCGCGCCGATGTAGTCATAGGTCAGCACATTGGAGACGAGATCGCGGAAGGCGAAGCGGTAGCGCAGGATGCGGATGAGCAGCGGAATCTCGAGCCCGACGAGCACGCCGATGGCGACCACCAGCCCATAGAGCGCGATGCGGAAATCCTCCACCACCGGGAACAGCAGGAACAGCCCTGCCGCTGACCAGCCGCCCAGCGCCGCGATCAGGATTTCCACCCGCACGAACACGCCCATCTCGTTGCTGCGCACGTGGCGCGAGAGGTAGCTGCCCACGCCCATCGCGAAGAGGTAGGTGCCGATGACGGTTGAGAACTGGGTGACGCTGTCGCCAAGGAGGTAGCTCGCGAGCGTCCCGGCCAGCAGCTCGTAGACCAGCCCGCAGGTGGCGACGACCAGCACCGAGACGAGCAGGATCACGGCCAGCGAGGCGGGCGCCCGCTCCTCTCCCGTGCCGTCCTCGGCCCCGCCAGCCGGGGCTTCCACTTCAGCCATGCACGGCGGCGGCGATGATGTTGGAAATGCCGATGGCGACCGCACCCGCGAGCAGCGCCACCGCGACGTTCTTGCGCTCGATGATCTCGCGCCAGAGCTGGCCCGGGGTCAGCTTGTCGACCAGCACGAAGCTGACGATGAAGATGACGATGCCCAGCGCTGCGTAAAGCACCGTGGCGAGGAAGACGTCGAGGCTGATCATGGGCAGTGCTCCTGCAGGATAGAGGGGGCGGTCATTTGTGGGTGGGGCCGCGATAGGAACCGGACGAAGAGCTCGAGCGCTCCTCGTCGGAAAACGGCGTCCAGGCGAACCACGTGCTGATGGCCGAGGTCATCACCAGCAGCGCACACCAGGCGGTGAAGAGGAACAGGCGCTTGCTCATGTCAGCTGTCATGCCTCCACCAGAAAATCACGCCGGGCACGCTGCACAACAGCGCCGCCATCAGCCAGAACATGCCCCACGAAAAGCCACCGGTGCAGGAATTGAACCACAGCGCCACCGTTTCGCCCCGACCCCAGGGGTTGGCCGGATTGATCGACCCCGGTGTCGGATCGCTGGGCCAGCCGTGCGCGCCTGCATCGACATAGACATCGTACGTGCCGCGCGGCACCTGCGAGATCAGCGTTTCCGCGTGATGGCTGCCCTCGCTCCACGGCCCGTCGCTGTCGGTTCCGGTGTAGAATTCGACGATCCCGTAGGCATCGATCGATTGCTGCGTCTGCCGGTTTACGAGGCTGTAGTCGAGATCGACCCAGCGATTGGTGAAGCTGTCGCTGTCCACCACGGTGGTGACGAGCTGCCATGGCCGGCGCACTTCGATGGTGCCGATGCGGTGCGTGCTCGTTGCGGCCCCGACCTCGACCGTCGCCCGGCCATCCGAGCATGCGCGCGGGCCGCTCAGGAAGACCTGCACCATCAGGATCAGCACCAGCGAGGCGAGAGCGATGAGGAACATCTTGCCAAGGTCGTCCTCGGCCATGCCGGGCGCCTTGCGAAAACCCTCCGTCAGGTCAGGTCGCGGCGCGCGCGGCATGTGGCGCTGCTCGACCGTGAAGGCCTCTTCGACCCACTCGGCGGTGATCGGGATCAGCTGGGTCCAGGTCACCTCGTCGGCGGACGTCTCGCGCGAAAGCTGCTCGCGGCCATTGGCAAACGTCGCGCCCTGCACTTTGTCGCCGCGTGCGGTGCGCCAGTAGAACTCGCCGACGACCGTTGTGGTCTCGATCTCGGCATCGTCCTCCAGCGCGAAGGACCTGCCGCGCCATGAGACCGCGAGCCGGTCGTCCTCGGGCCGGTCGAGCAGCATCGTGCCGAACTGCCATTCGCCATCGGCGGCAACCAGCCAGCGATAGCCGGAATAGGGATTGAACAGCAGGAACTCCTGCCACAGGGCACTCCCGCTGCGGCGGCGGAGCGCACCGATCACTTCCCACTCCACATCGAACAGCGTGCCGCGCGCGCCGGGCGGAATCGCGAAGTTCTTCGCAGCGCGGCGATAGGCGGTGATCAGGCGGACGTCCTCGTGCGCCACATCGAGCAGCGAACCGCAGTAGCGGCAGGCGAGCGTGACCGTGTAGCCCGCCGCGCGGATCTCGATGGTACCGCCGCAGGAAGGGCAAGTGATCGCGCGCGCCTGGGTCACGCCAGTGCCCTCGGGATGCTCCAGCCTTCGATCTGGCGCAAGTTGGCGGGTTTCAGGCCCGCGAGATCGCTCCACACGCCGAGCCATGCCGTGGTGCCGTCCGCATCGCGCTGGACCGAGAGCGCATCACCCGCGGCATTGCGGAAGTCGACGTTGGTCATGGTCCAGCCGGGCAGGGTGGGGAAGGGTAGATCCCCCTCGCTGCCGAGGCAGGTGGCTTCCTTGATGTCGGTCGCGGTCAGCCACTTGCCGTCCGCCTTCACCGTGCAGTCCCGCGCCATCGGGTTGCCTTGGACGAAGTTGAAAATCGCCGGCACGCCCAGCACGCGCGGATATTCGCTGGTGAGCATGTACATGCCCATCGCCTCGCCCAGCCAGAACGCGCGGCCGTCGGCGGCGCGGAGGAACCATTCGTTCCACGATCCGTCCGTCCAGCCCCAGCGCACGCGCCCGACGACGGTGGCCGCTATGCCATCGCGGTTCACCACGGTGCCGATCTGGATCGGCGAGACATCGGCCGGCAGCACGGCCACGGTGCCGACCGCCTCCAGGCTCCCCGCCTCGCCGCGCCGCACCAGTGTCTGGCAATAGGCGCAGGTCGAGTACGGCAAGCCGGGATCGCGCACAGGCAGCGCCGCCCCGCAGGAAGGACACGTCAGGTCTGCCATCCCCCCGGACCTTGCAGCCCTAGCGGATCCGGCCGAGCAATTCGGCCTTCTTGGCGTCGAACTCGGCCTGGCTCAGCGCGCCGATGGTGACGAGCTTGTGCAGCTTCTCGATCACCGCGATGGGGTCTTCGGCAGGCGCGGCTGCAGCGCCAAGCCCCTGAGCCATCGCGCCGCCGAGCGCGGTGGCCGCTGCCATCCCGGCGCCGATCCCGGCCATGCCGCCATCGTTGCTCGCCGCGTCTCCGAGCGCTTCGGCGGCCTGAAAGCGGGTGTAGTTGCCCAGATCGCCCAGCACGCGCATCGAGCTCGCCTTGTCGAGATGCGCCTGCACCTCGTCGGGCAGCGAGATGCTCTCGACATAGAACGACAGGCACGAAAGCCCCCACTGCGCGAAGGCCTTGTCGACCTCCAGCTTGATGCGGTCCGAGAGCGCCTGCTGGTTCGCCGCGAGATCAAGGAACGGCACGCCGCTGCTCCCCAGCGCAGTGGCGATGGCGGTCTGGATTGCGGCGCGCAGCTGCGGCTCGAGCGATGCGGCAGTCACGCCCGGAAGGGTGCCGAGCACGCGCGAGACGAAGGGCGCGACTTCGTTCAGCTTGAACGAATACGAGCCAAACGCGCGCAGCCGCAGCGCGCCCAGCTCCACATCGCGCACGGTGATCGGCTGCGCCGTGCCCCACTTGAGGCCCGCCTGCTCCTTGAGCGAAAAGAACACGACATCGGACTTGAATGGCGATTTGAAGCCCTTGTCCCAGTTCATCAGATTGGTGAGCAGCGGCAGGTTGGCCGTATCGAGCGTATGCAGACCCGGCCCGAAGTAGTCCGCCAGCGTGCCTTCGTTGAGGAACGCCGCGATCTGGCCTTCGCGCACGGTCAGCTGCGCGCCGTGCTGGATCTCGTGATCGGCGAACGGCACGCGCCAGGCGAGATCGCCCGGCTGCTCCAGCCATTCGATGACATCGACGAACTGCTTCCTGAGAAAATCGAACATGGGCCTCGGCCTTTAAATCGGGATGCCGCAATGTACTCCGTTGTCAGCGTCCAGCAATGATACCTTACATTATCCCGGCCATAACCTGCGCTTTGCCCCGCGCCTCTGGCAAGCGATGGCGGCAATACGCGCGGGCGCAAAAAAAGCCCCTCCGGTGAGGGAGGGGCTTTTCGCAAGTTCGGAAGATCAGCGGCGGATCAGTGGCCCCCCGCCAGCGCCGCGAGCAGAAGCAGCGCGACGATGTTGGTGATCTTGATCATCGGGTTCACGGCCGGGCCCGCGGTGTCCTTGTAGGGATCGCCCACGGTGTCGCCCGTCACCGCGGCCTTGTGGGCTTCGCTGCCCTTGCCGCCGTGGTGGCCGTCTTCGATATACTTCTTGGCGTTGTCCCATGCGCCGCCGCCCGAGGTCATCGAGAGCGCGACGAACAGGCCGCCGACGATCACCCCGAGCAGCAGCGCGCCGAGCGCGGCAAAGCCGTTCTCCGCACCCGCGACCCAGGTGATCACGAAGTAGACCACGATCGGCGCGAGGACCGGCAGCAGCGAAGGAATGATCATTTCCTTGATCGCAGCCTTCGTCACGAGGTCCACCGTGCGGGCGTAGTCGGGCTTGCTGGTCCCGGCCATGATGCCCGGGTTCTCGCGGAACTGGTTGCGCACGTCGACGACGACGTCGCCCGCCGCGCGGCCCACCGCGGTCATGCCCATGGCGCCGAACAGGTAGGGCAGCAGCGCGCCCAGCAGCAGGCCCACGATCACGTAGGGGTTCTCAAGGCTGAAATCGACATGGAGCGCGGGGAAGAACTCGCGCAAGTCGGTGGTGTAGGCGGCAAACAGCACGAGCGCGGCAAGGCCGGCCGAACCGATCGCGTAGCCCTTGGTGACGGCCTTCGTGGTGTTGCCCACCGCATCGAGCGCGTCGGTCTTCTCGCGGACCGAGTCGTCGAGACCCGCCATTTCGGCAATGCCGCCGGCGTTGTCGGTGACCGGGCCGTAGGCATCGAGCGCGACGACCATGCCGGCAAGTGCGAGCATGGCGGTGGCGCCGTAGGCAATGCCGAGCGGGCCGGCGAGCTTGTAGGTGATGATCATCGAGGCGACGATTGCGAGCGCGGGAAGCGCGGTGGCTTCCATCGAGATCGCGAGGCCCTGGATCACGTTGGTGCCGTGGCCGGTGACCGAGGCCTGGGCAATCGACTTCACCGGGCGGTAGTTCGTGCCGGTGTAGTACTCGGTGATCCAGATGATCAGGCCGGTCAGGACGAGGCCCACGAGACCCGCGTAGAACAGCATGCGCCCGTTGAAGCTGTAGTCATGCCCGAAGGCCGAGTAGCTTGTGGCCGCTTCCATGTCGCCATGGAGCGCATAGCTCATGGCAAACCAGATTGCGGGGATCGAGAGCACGGCGGTGACAAGGAAGCCCTTGTACATCGCGCCCATGATGTTGTTCGTGGCTCCGAGGCGGACGAAGTAGGTGCCGATGATCGAGGTGACGATGCAGACGCCGCCGATCAGCAGCGGGATCGCCATCAGCGCATCGAGGTTGGCGGCGTTCTTCACCAGCAGCGCGGTCATGATCATGGTCGCGCCGATGGTGACGACGTAGGTCTCGAACAGATCCGCGGCCATGCCCGCGCAGTCACCCACGTTGTCGCCCACGTTGTCGGCGATCACGGCGGGGTTGCGTGGGTCGTCTTCCGGAATCCCGGCCTCGACCTTGCCGACGAGGTCGGCGCCGACGTCGGCGGCCTTGGTGAAGATGCCGCCACCCAGACGCGCGAAGATCGACACCAGCGAAGCGCCCAGCGCCAGCGCGGTGAGCGCGGTGACGACGACGCGGCTGTTGGCCGGCTCGCCCGCAATCGCGGTCAGGTAGTGGAAGAACACCGCGATCGCGAGGAGCGCGAGGCCCGCCACGAGCATGCCGGTGATCGCGCCCGCGCGGAACGCCAGCGTCAGGCCGGCCTGCAGGCCCGACTGCGCCGCAGCGGCGGTCCGCACGTTCGAACGCACCGAGACGTTCATGCCGATGAAGCCTGCAACGCCCGACAGCACCGCGCCGATGACGAAGCCGATGGCCGAAACGGTGCCGAGCGCCGCCGCGACGATCACGGCGACCACGACGCCGACAATGGCAATCGTGGTATACTGGCGCTTGAGGTAGGCCTGCGCGCCTTCCTGGATGGCGGCGGCGATTTCCTGCATGCGGGCATTGCCTGCGGGCGCACCGAGCACCTGCTGGCTGGTCACGAAGCCGTACACGACGGCCACGAGCCCGAGGATTATGGCTAGTATGGTCAAACTCACGTCAGACACCCCCTTATTTTCACCGGCATTTTTACCGGTACCCGTCGTTCGCGGGTCGAGGCGGGAGGCTAGTGCATAATTTTCGCACGGCAAGCCTTTGCGTGTGAAAATTCAGCCATGTTCGTAGCCAAGTTGGCCGGAAAGTGGTGCGCCCCCAAGAAGAAGTGGGGCAGGGCCTGCCGGAAGCACGCTGCCGATGCGGTGGGCAGGGCAGGGCGGGCTGGCATCCGGCGGAAGCGTAAACAGCAATTCGTAGTCATCACCCCAAGCCATCGCGTCCCGCGCGCGCTGCGGTGGGAGCCCGGCGGGGAAGGGGATCAGCGCATGATCGAGCGAGACCGTGGCGCCGCTGGCCGCAGCCATGCGCGATGCATCGAGCAGAAGCCCGTCCGAAACATCCATCATCGCGGTGACGAGCGGCGCCAAGGCGCGGCCTTCGGCAAGGCGCGGGACAGGGCGGCGGTAAGCAGATGTGTCGGTAGCAGTGTTACCAGCGCTGAGGGCCTCGAAACCCAGCATCGCGGCGCCGACGGGGCCGGTGATCCAAACAGAGTCGCCGGGCCTGGCGCCGCTGCGGCTCGGCACCGGCCGGCAGGTAGCGCGGCCCAGCGCGGTAAGGCCCAAGGTCTGTGCGCCTGGGTTGCTGACGGTGTCGCCGCCAAGCAGTGGCACAGCGAAGTGCGCCAGTGCCTCGCCCAGCCCTTCCGCAAAGCGGGTGTTGTCCTCGGCAAGGCTGTAGCCCAGCAGCACACCGATGGGCTCGGCGCCCTTGGCCGCAAGGTCGGACAGGTTGGTGGCGAGAAGCTTCCACGCCACGTCCGCCGGGTCCTGCCCTGCCAGCCAGTGGACGCCCTCGACCATCATGTCGTGGGTGAGGATGAGCGTCTCGCCCCCCACTTCCAGCACCGCGCAGTCATCGACAAGGCCGCGTGCCGCCGGGTGCGAGGCAAGCCCCCGCAGCGCAGCGATGAAGGCGGCCTCGGGGGTCATACGTGCAACTTCCAGGTCCCAACCTCACCCCATACCCAATTCCCGCTCATGCTGAGCTTGTCGAAGCATGCTGGCGCGGCGTGTGCGGCCACACCCTTCGACAAGCTCAGGGTGAGCGGGTATGTGGGGGAAATTGGCAGCACCCCGCCTCAATCCCCCGTAAACACCGGCGCGCGCTTTTCGAGGATCGCGTTGACGGCTTCCTTGTGGTCCGCCGTCTCGTGCACGATCGCCTGGAACGCCGCCGAAAGCTCGAGCACGTCGCCCGCGCGGCCATGCTGGGCCTCGCGCAGCAGGCGCTTGGTCAGGCGCAGCGCGCGGGGGCTGTTTGCGGCGATTTCCTCCGCGAGGGCGACGGCCTTTTCCATCAGCTGCTCCGCCGGCACCACATCGCCGACAAGCCCGATGGACTGCGCATAGGCCGCGTCAAACGTCCGGCCGGTCAGGAACAGTTCCGCCGCCTTCGAATAGCCGATGATCTTCTGCAGCGTCCACGCGCCGCCATCGCCGGGGATGATGCCGACCTTGATGAAGCTCGCCGCCATCTTGGCACTGTCCGCCGCGACGCGCAGATCGCACACGCAGGCGAGGTCAAGGCCGAGGCCGATGGCATGGCCGTTGATCGCCGCGATCATCGGCACTTCGCAATCGAGCATCGCGCGGGTCGCGCGCTGCACGCCGCGGCGGTAGTTCGCGGCGGTCGAATCGGGCTGGTCGAGCGGGCCGATGCCCTTGCGGTCGCGGATGCCCTTGATGTTGCCGCCGGTGCAGAAGGCGCGGCCCGCACCCGTCAGCACGATGGCGCTCACCGAGCGGTCGTTGGAGAGGCGGAAGAACGTGTCGACGATATTGTCGCAATCTTCCAGCGTGCCGATGGCGTTCATCGATTCAGGCCGATCCATGGTGAGGATCGCAACGCGCCCGCGGCGCTCTTCGTGCAGGAACGGGGTGGTCATCTTGGCTACTCTCCCTTTTGCCCTTCCGGACGTCTCCACTAGCAATCTTGCGATTGCGATGGCCCGCGCGCTGCCATAGGGATGCCGCCGATGCAAATATTCCCGCTCCATCCGTTTCGCCCCGAAGGCGATATTCCCGCCCTGCGCCAACAGGTTCGCGACCTTGTGGCTAGCCATGAAGCCCGCTGGCCGATCGAACTGCGCGCCAATTGCTGGTTCAGCTTCGATGAGGAGTTTTCCAAGGCCCTCGGCCAGGCCGGGCTGCTCGGGATGACCTGGCCCAAGCAATATGGCGGGCACGAGCGCACCCTGCTCGAACGCTATGTCGTGCTGGAAGAGCTGCTCGCGCTCGGCGCCCCCGCTGGCCTCCACTGGATCGCCGACCGTCAGACCGGCCCGCTCCTGCTGCGCTACGGCACTGAGGCGCAGCGCGAGAAGTACCTCCCCGGCATGGCCCGCGGCGAGATCTACGCCTGCATCGGCCTGTCCGAACCCGGCTCGGGATCGGACCTCGCGAGCGTGCGCACCTCGGCGAAGAAGACCAATGAAGGCTGGCGCATCAACGGTCAGAAGGTGTGGACGAGCGGCGCGCACAAGAGCCACGCCGCGCTCACTCTGCTGCGCACCGAGGAAGGCAGCGAGCGCCACACCGGCCTGTCGCAGATGATGATCGACCTCGATACGCCGGGGATCACCATCCGCCCGATCATCGACATGACGGGCACGCACCACTTCAACGAGATCTGGTTCGAGGACGTGCTCCTGCCGCACGACGCGCTTGTCGGCGTGGAAGGGCAGGGCTGGAAGCAGGTCGTCGCCGAACTCGCGCTCGAACGTTCGGGGCCGGAGCGCTACCTCTCCAGCCACATGCTGCTGGTGGCCCTGATCGATGCGATGGGGCCGGAGCCGGACGCCCCCACCGCGCAGCTGATCGGCCGCCTCACCGCAGAGATGTGGACGCTGCGGCAGATGTCGATGTCGACCATCGCCAAGCTGGCGGCGGGCGAGGACCCGGTGGTCGAGGCCGCCATCGTCAAGGACCTCGGCAACGCCTACGAACAGGCCCTGCCGCGCGCGGTGCAGGCGGCGGTGGACGCGGACCTTGCGGGCAAGAGCGACCTTTCGCGCCTGCTTTCGTGGATCCTCGTCGCGAGCCCGAGCTTCTCGCTCCGCGGCGGCACGCCCGAAGTGCTGCGCGGGATCATTGCCAAGGGCCTCGGCCTGCGGTGAGTTTTTCGCCTCCTCCCGGTCGTGTCGAGCGAAGTCGAGACACCGGGCGCGGCGGACGGTGTCTCGACTTCGCTCG
>NZ_LJHZ01000071.1:0-2274 GCF_001296055.1 Novosphingobium sp. AAP93 | reverse complement strand
AAGGGTGGTGTTTGGACCATCTTCTCGTCATTCCCGCGCAGGCGGGAATCCAGGGGCGCTGGCGCTGCGTTTGCCGCTCTGGATTCCCGCCTGCGCGGGAATGACGAAATGATTTTATTTCAAGAGCTTGATTTGGCCTCGATCACATCGGCTTGCACTGGACGACGCCCTTGGCGAAGAACTGGATGCGGCCGAGCGGGTCCATGATCGTCAGGCTGGTGGCGAGGGTCTTGACCACGCCGTTCTCGGTCGGCTTGGCATCGGGCAGCGGGGCAAGGAGCAGGATGCGGTCCGGGCCTAGATATCGCGTACGGGCGGTTTCCGGGAGGATCTGGCTCTTCTTGTCGGCGGGGATGCGCTCGATCTTGCCCTTGACCTTGATGATCGCCTCGCCCTCCTGCGCCAGGGCGAGCGCGGACATGCCGCCGCCTTCAGGGGTGAAGTTGCAGCCCGCGCCGTAAAGCTCGTTGTCCTTGATGTCGGGATAGGTGATCGGCTCGGGCTGGACCGTGCTGGCGGGCGGCGGCGGTGGCGGCGCCCCGGGGCCGCACGCGGCGAGCAGGAAAACCGGAGCCAGAGCAAGTCGCCGCATCATTTCCTCCCGAAGAGCTTTTCGATATCGCCGTGGGCGAGCTTGATCCATGTCGGCCGCCCATGGTTGCACTGGCCGGAACGCGGCGTCACTTCCATTTCGCGCAGCAGCGCATTCATTTCGGGGACGCTGAGTACCCGCCCGGCCCTTACCGAACCATGGCAGGCCATGGTTGCCAAAACCAGATCGCGCTTCTCGCCGAGCAGCAGGGCGGCGCCGTTTTTCGCAAGATCGTCGGCGACATCGCGCACGAGCGCCTGCACGTCGCCGCCTTTGAGGACGGCGGGAACGGCACGGACGAGCATGGCGGCGGGACCGAAGCGTTCGAGCGCGAGGCCGTAGGTGGCGAGTTCGGCGGCGGCTTCCTCGAGGCGGTCGCAAGAGGGTTCGTCGAGCTCGACCACTTCGGGGAGCAGCAGGGCTTGCGCGGGGGCGGTGCCCTCCCCCGCCCCGGCGGCGCGCAGGCGTTCGAGCACCAGGCGTTCGTGCGCGGCGTGCTGGTCGACGAGGACGAGGCCATCCTCGGCTTCGGCGACGATGTAGGTCTGCGCGATCTGGCCGCGTGCGACGCCAAGGGGGTGGCCAATGCCAAGACTGGTGACGGCCTCGACAGCAGGTTCGGCGCGGGCGGCGGGGGGCGCCATCAGGGCAGCTTCGTAGCCGCGCCAGACCTGCCCGGCTTCGGAGACGCGGGCCGTTTCGCGGTGTTGCCAGAAGAGGTTTGATTGCGGCGCGGCAACGGGCATTGGTGCGATGGGTTCGGCCTGCCAGGCCTGCATTGCGCCTGCATCGGGGGCCTGTGCGGAGCGGCGGTCGCCGGTGGTGAGCGCCTGGCGGAGGCCCGAGACGATCATCCCGCGCACCAAGGTCGGATCGCGGAAGCGCACTTCGGTCTTGGCGGGATGGACGTTTACGTCGACTTCTTCAGGTGGAACCTCAAGAAACAGCGCGAGGACGGCATGGCGATCGCGCGCGAGCATGTCGGCGTAGGCACCGCGCACCGCGCCGATCATCAGCTTGTCCTTTACCGGGCGGCCGTTGACGAAGAGGTACTGGTGGTCCGCGACGCCGCGGTTGTAGGTCGGCAGGCCGGCGACGCCCATCAGGTGATAGGGGCCGCGCAGCAAGTCGACCGCGACGGCATTGTCGTGCAGCTCGCGCGCGACGAGCTGGGCGGTGCGGGCGGCGAGTGTGTCACCCGGCTGGACGTGGAGGGCGCGGCGGCCATCATGCTCCAAGGTGAAGCCGACATCGGGCCGTGCGAGCGCGAGGCGGCGGACGACATCGAGGCTGGCGGCCCATTCGGCGCGCGGGCTGCGCAGGAACTTGCGGCGGGCGGGGACTTTGCCGAAGAGGTCCTCGACCCGGACGCGGGTGCCCGGGGGGAGCGCGGCGGGGCCATCGGAGACGACGGTGCCGTGATCGACGACGCGCTGCCACGCTTCGCCCGTGGGGCCGGCGCGGCTTTCAATGGTGACGCGGGCGACGGAGGCGATGGAGGGAAGCGCCTCGCCGCGGAATCCCAACGTTGCAACCATCTCGATGGCTTCGTCAGGGAGCTTGGACGTCGCGTGCCGCTCCAGGGCCAGCGCGATCTCGTCTGCGCGCATGCCGCAGCCGTCGTCGGTGACTTCGATGAGCGAGAGGCCGCCTTCCGCGAGCCGTACGGAAATGTGGCTCCC
>NZ_LJHZ01000070.1:0-22777 GCF_001296055.1 Novosphingobium sp. AAP93 | reverse complement strand
CGAGCGAAGTCGAGACACCACACGGAGCGCTTGGTGTCTCGACTTCGCTCGACACGAACGGGGAGGTTGGGGTTCAAGGCGCTACAGAACGTCCCACCCTGTAAGCCCGCACAAACGCCGCGCCGTGGTCGCGCGCCAGCGCCACCAGATCGAGGCAACGCACATCCGTTCCGCCCAGTTCCTGCTGGTGCAGCGCCGCGACCAGCAGCGGAGAGACAAGCGCGATCGCGGCGTGGCGCGGGTCCGCCGCCACCATCTCGCCGCGCGCGATATGCAAGGCCAGTCGCGCCTCAGCTGCCGCCAAGGTCGGCTCGAGGATCGCCTCGACATAGGCCGGGCCGATCCGCCCCTGCCGCAGCCCCTCGCGCAGGCCCAGCACATGGAGCGCGGCAACCCCGCCCTCGGTCAGCCCGCCGGTGATCACCGCCAGCAGCGCAGCGATACTGGCAGCAAACGGCAGGTCCGTCGCCGCCGCTTCGGCCAGATAGGGCGCGCCCTGCCGCCCGAGTTCGGCGATCAGCGCCGCGACAATATCCTCGCGCTTGCCGAAGTGGTGCGCCAGAGTGGGCAGCGTCACCCCGGCTGCGAGGGCGAGTTCGCGCAAGGAGGGCGGCGGCAGATCCGGCGCGACCAGCCGGGCATGCATCGCCGCCAGCAACGCCGCGCGGCGCGCTTCATGATCGGCAGCTTTGGCACCGCGGGTCCGGCTCATCGTGCCGCTTTTGGCAGGCAGCGCGCGCGCGGGCAATCTCTCTGCGTGAATTTAGTATTGCATATGATATATTTTATAGGCACAAGCGTGCCGACCCTACTAAGGATTCGTTCCATGGCCTCCTCAAGGTTCCACAACGCCCTCACGCTCGCCCAGGGACGCGGCGGACTTGCCGCCAATGTCGCGGTGCTGCTGGTCGTGACCATCGCGGTCAATGGCTTCCTCTTCGCGGTCGGCTGGGCCGGCCCCGCCGCCACTGCCGCGCGCAAGATGCCGATGGTTCCCCCGGACTATATGGTCGGCCTGATCTGGACCTTGCTGCTCGGCCTGATGGGCGCCGCGCGCTGGGTCTATGTGCGGCAGAGCGGCGATGCCGGTTGGCGCTCCTGGGCGCCCTATGCGCTCGGCGCGGTGTGCATCGCCTATCCGTTCTACACCAGCGGACTCAAGCTCAATGCCGCCGCTTATTGGGGCACCTGGCTGACCATCTTCTGCACGCTCGGCGCGATCTTCGTGCTGCGCACCCGCGATGCCCGCTCGCCCTGGTATCTGCTGCCCACCGCCTGCTGGGGCGGCTATGTCGTCTCGGTGATGATGGCCTACCCGCCGATGTGAGCCAAAAGCCGCTTCGCCTCGTCGCAATCGCGGCCCATCTGCTCGACCAGCGCATCGAGGCTGTCGAACTTCGCCTCGCCGCGCAGGAAGTGGTGGAACGCCACTTCGATCTCCTGCCCATAGAGATCGCCGGAAAAGTCGAAGAAATGCGGCTCGAGCAGTTCCTTGGGCGGATCGAAGGTCGGGCGGATGCCGATGTTGGCGGCGCCCTTCAGCACGCGGCCATCGGGCAGATGTCCCGTCACCGCATAGATGCCATAACGCGGGCGCAGATAGGCGCCGATATCGAGGTTGGCGGTCGGGAAGTTGATCGTCCGCCCCACCTTGTCGCCGTGCTGCACCGGGCCTTTGATCGCGAACGGCCGAGTCAGCAGCCGCGCGGCTTCCTGCGGATCGCCCGCGATCAGCGCCTCGCGGATGCGGCTGGAGGAAACGACCTCGCCGTCCAGCAGCACCGGCCCCACCGCGCGCGTCTGTAGCCCCGCTTCGGCGCCGACATCGCGCAGCACCTGAATGTTCCCGCCGCGCGCCTTGCCGAAGGTGAAGTCCTCGCCCGTCACCACCGCCGCCGCGCCGAGCCGCGCGACAAGCAGATCGCGCACGAATGAATCCGCCGTCGTGCCCGCCAGCGTGCCATCGAAGGCAAACACCAGCATCGCATCCGCCCCCGCCGCCTTGAACAGCGCCTCGCGCTGATCGAGCGTGGTCAGGCGGAACGGCGCCGCATCGGGCTTGAAGTGGCGCACCGGATGCGGATCGAACGTGGCGATGATCGCGGGTCGCCCCATGGCGCGCGCCCAGCGCACCGCCTCCCCAGCGACGGCCTGATGACCAAGGTGGAACCCGTCGAAATTGCCCAGCGCGATCACGCCGCCGCGCAGCGCCTCGGGCATCGGCTCGCTGGCGTGGAGGCGCATCAGGCCGCGCCTCGCGCGAAGGTCACGAAGTCATACGCCGGGTATGTGCCCTCGGCGGGAAAGCTCTGCCGCGCCGTCTCGCGCCATGGCGCTGCCGGATAGGCCAGCACGGTATCCCCGGCGTAGTCCCCATGCACCTCGGTCAGCTCAAAGCGCTGCGCCAGCCCCTCGAACTGCGCCAGCACCTCGGCCCCGCCGATCACGGCCACTTCGCCATCACCCGCCAGCGCCAGCGCGCCCGCGACATCATGCGCCACTTCTACCCCCGGCGCGGACCAGTCCGCATCGCGCGTCAGCACGATATGGCGCCGCCCCGGCAGCAGCCCCGGCAGCGAGGCGAAAGTCTTGCGGCCCATGATCATCGGCTTGCCCATCGTCAGCGCCTTGAAGCGCTTGAGGTCTGCGGGCAAGCGCCACGGAAGGGCACCCTCATTGCCGATCGTGCCGTCCGATGCGCGCGCCACGATCAGAAAGATCGCCTGCGCCATCTAAAGCACCAGCCTTGTCACATGGCCCATCTTGCGCCCGGGCCGCACCGCCGCCTTGCCATAGAGGTGCAGGTGGTTGGCCGGATCGGAAAGGATCGCCGGCCAGTCATGCGCCTCGTCGCCGATGAGGTTGTCCATCACCACGCCCGCCGCGCACAAGTCGGTTGACCCCAGCGGCAGGCCGCAGATCGCGCGCACATGGTTCTCGAACTGCGAGGTCAGCGCGCCTTCAATGGTCCAGTGCCCCGAGTTATGGACGCGCGGGGCCATCTCGTTGAACACCGGCCCATCGGCGGTGGCGAAAAACTCCAGGGTCAGCACGCCGACGTGCCCCAGCGCGTCCGCAACCAGCTTCGCCAGCGCGCGCGCCGCATCAACCTGCGCGCGCACCGTATCGCCCGCCGGCACGACCGACTGGCTGAGGATGCCCGCCTTGTGCGCGTTCTGCGCCGAATCCCAGAAGCGCACGTCGCCGTCCGCCCCGCGCACGAGGATCACCGAGAACTCGGCATCGAACTGCACGAAGCCTTCGTAGACGAGCGGCACCTGCGGCAGCTCAAGCCCCTCGGCATCACCGGGCGTCATGATCCGCCACTGGCCCTTGCCATCATAGCCGTCACGCCGGGTCTTGAGGATGCCGGGGGTGCCGATCCTGGCAATCGCCGCCGCGAGAACCTCGGCGCTGTCAACCTTGGCCCAGGGCGCGGGCCGACCGCCCAGCTCCTCGACAAAGCTCTTCTCAGCCGCGCGGTCCTGCGCCACTTCGAGCGAGCGCGTGCCCGGATGGAGCGGCAGATCACCCAGCGCGGCAAGCGGCGCGACCGGCACGTTCTCGAACTCGTAGGTAACCACCGCGCAGGTCTTGGCGAAGGCCGTCAGTGCCTCGCTGTCGTACCATCCGGCGCAAGTGAACCCGGCGCAGACATCAGCCGCTATCGAATCCGCCTCGGGCGCATAGACATGGCAGCGATAACCGAGATTCGCCGCAGCCAGCGCGATCATCCGGCCAAGCTGGCCGCCGCCGAGAATGCCGATGGTCTCACCCGGGGCAATCATCAGCTCAAACCGGCCGTTCCGCGACCGAATCGGTCTGCGCCGTGCGCCATGCCACCAGCCGCTCGGACAGCGCCGGATCATTCAGCGCGAGGATCGAAGCCGCCAGCAGCGCCGCATTGGTTGCCCCCGCCGCGCCGATCGCCAGCGTGCCCACGGGAATGCCACCCGGCATCTGCACGATGGAGAGCAGGCTATCCATGCCCTTGAGCGCCTTCGATTGCACCGGCACACCCAGCACCGGCAGATGCGTCATCGCGGCGATCATGCCCGGCAGATGCGCCGCGCCGCCCGCGCCCGCGATAATCACCTGAATGCCGTCCGCCGCCGCGCCCTTCGCAAAGGCAACCAGCCGGTCCGGCGTGCGATGCGCCGAGACGATCCGGCACTCATGCGCCACGCCGAGCTTTTCGAGCACGGCCGCGCCGTTCTGCATGGTCTCCCAGTCCGACTGGCTTCCCATGACGATTGCGACTTTGGCCGCGCCTTCACTCATCCCCTTGCATCCCCTCTCGTCCGAAGCGGCTCAACGCTCCGAAAGGTAGTACCGCTCGATCTCGGCGAGATTGTCGCCCAGTTCATAGACAATCGGCTGCCCGGTCGGAATCTCGAGGCCGGTGATATCAGCGTCGGAAATGCCCGAAAGGTGCTTCACCAGCGCGCGCAGCGAATTGCCGTGCGCGGAGACGAGCACGGTCTCGCCAGCCCGCAGCGCCGGGGCGATCTTCTCGTCCCAGCACGGCAGCACGCGCGCGATCGTGTCCTTGAGGCTTTCGGTGTTCGGCACCGCGATCCCGGCATAGCGCGGATCGCTGGCGAGATCGAACTCGCTGCCCGCCTCCAGCGGCGGCGGCGGAATATCGAAGCTGCGGCGCCAGATCTTGACCTGTTCGTCGCCGTGCTTGGCCGCGGTCTCAGCCTTGTCGAGCCCGGTCAGCCCGCCATAGTGCCGCTCGTTGAGCCGCCAGTCCTTGTCTTCCGGGATCCAGATGCGGCCGGCTGCTTCCAGCGCCAGATGCAGCGTCTTGATCGCGCGCTTCTGCAGCGAGGTGAACGCGGTTGTCGGCAGAATACCCTTGGCCTTGAGCAGCTCGCCCGCCGCGAAGGCTTCCGCCGCGCCCTTCTCGGTCACGTCGACATCCCACCAACCAGTGAAGCGGTTTTCCAGATTCCATTGCGACTGGCCGTGGCGGATCAGGATCAGGCGGGGCATCGTGGTCCTTCGCAAGTTGGGGCGAAACAAGGCGGCGGACCTAGCGTCCCCCCGTGCTTTTGGGAAGGGGCGCTTTGGCCAGACTGTTGCGCGCTGTACTTTGCCCACCCCCAGCCCCTCCCGCAGGCGGGAGGGGGGTACTCGCGCCGTGTTGCCCCCCTCCCGCGTGCGAGAGAGGTCGGGGGTGGGCCGGACCGCGCACTAGGTCTGCGGCGGCTCTTCGCCCAAGGCATCAAGCGCCCGCGCTTGCGCCTTCCTGCGCCGCAGGTTCTCGCGCAGACGCAGCGCGAGGCGCTCCTCGCGGGTCAGCGGCTTCTCGGGCGCAGCTGGGTTCTTGTCCGTCATCGCCCGCGTCTCTGCCGCGCCGAAACAAAGGCTGCAACCCCGTCCTTGACAAACGCCAGCCTCGCCGCCAAAGCGCGCGCCTGCCCGCCCCGGCTTTGCCGCGCTGACGGGTTAGCGGAAATGGTGTGCTGCTGTAGCTCAGTGGTAGAGCGCATCCTTGGTAAGGCTGAGGTCGGGAGTTCAATCCTCCCCAGCAGCACCATTTCCCCTCCCTCCAACCACCGTTGCAGCAGACCAGATCGTGCCGCATGTCTTCCCGGCGTGGCGGCGGCGGACGCCTTTGCCCACGGCAACACGCCTCTGCGCGTTTGGTGAATTCCGGATCAATGCCGTTTCCTAATTTTTCGTAAGTCGCCCCCTCGTACGACCGGCCTCGCGGCGCGGTGCAACAAGACAAGGGGATCCTTACCAGTGGCAAATCTTTCCACCACGCTCACCTTCGATTCGTTCG
Organism: Novosphingobium sp. AAP93; assembly: GCF_001296055.1. Classification (NCBI taxonomy): domain Bacteria; kingdom Pseudomonadati; phylum Pseudomonadota; class Alphaproteobacteria; order Sphingomonadales; family Sphingomonadaceae; genus Novosphingobium; species Novosphingobium sp. AAP93. The sequence goes on along the minus strand of NZ_LJHZ01000070.1, from coordinate 16,983 downwards.
ATCTTGCGGAAGGCGGCGAATCCCGTCTCGCCAACGGCTATGGCGGCTTCAACTGGCAACAGGCCGGGATCTACAATCCCAACGGCGCGATCGCCGGCTATGTCGCGAGCTCCGGCCAGAACATTCTCTTCATCGCTGAAGCGGCCAACAACGAAGTCGCCGGTTACGAGGACGCCGCAGCAGGCAGCGCGCTCGTGATGAGCCGCGAGGCGCCGTTCACGCTCGACACGATCCAGCTCTCCTCCGCCTTCCGCGATGGCCTCACGGTGACGATCCGCGCCTATGCCGATCAGGCGGGCACGATCCTCATCGGCGAAAAGACAGTCACGGTCGACACCGCCGCGCAAAGCCTCGTCAGCTTTGCCGACGACGGCCTCGACTACGGCACCTTCTCGGGCGCGACGCGCATCGAGTTCAACGCCAACGACAACAATGCTGGCACGAACGACTACTTCGGCATCGACAACCTGACCTACCACGACACCCCGCCGACGTTCACGCTCGATTTCGACGACATCGCGCTTGCCCCCGGCGCAGAGACGGCGCTTGGCACGTATCAGGGCTTCACATTTGCCGAAGCCGGTGCCTACCACGTCGATGGCTCGCTTCCCGGCTATACTGCCGCCTCGGGCACCAACATCGGCTTCATTGCCGAAGCCAACAACAACGAAGTGGTTGGCTACGAAGGCCAGGCAGCAGGTTCGCCGGTGGTGATCACCAACCCCGATGCGTTCGATTTCCTCGGCGGCGCGTTCTCGGCTGCCTTCCGCGACGGCGTGGCCGTCACCATTCGCGGATATTCCGACGCCGACGGATTCAACCTCGTCGCCGAGGAGACGATCGTCGTCCGGGCCGGCTCGGCCCAGCCGTTCAGCTTCGAGACCTTCGACGGCCTCCACCGCCTCGAGTTCTCGACCAATGACGGCGATCCGAACACCAACGACTACGTCGGCTTCGACAACCTGCTCTTCCGCGCCGCCGATGTCGCCGCGCAAGGTGAGGGCATCCTGATCTGATGAACCTGGGTTGCGCCGGCCCGGCGTGGTCCGGGTCGGCGCCATCTCACGCCAGCAAGTCCCCCCACTCGGGGTGCCGCTTGAATGCAGCGGCGACGTAGCTGCATTCGGGCACGATCTTCCAGCCCTGCGCCCGCGCATCGGTAATCAGCGCTTCGACCAGCTTGGCGGCGATCCCGCGTCCACCGATCTCGGGCGGCACGAGCGCGTGTTCAGCTGTCAGCACATCACCGCGGCGGACCCAAGTGAGGCGGCCAATCGCGCGGCTGTCAGCCACGCGCGCCTGATATTCGCCCTCGGCGCCGTGATCGATCAGGGTGATGGCGGGGTCATCCATAGCTATTGGCCTCCCAAGGCATGCTCCCTTCCCCCAACGTTCCATGGCGGTTAAGGGGTGCGGCCATGAAGTTCTTCTCTGACAACGCCGCCCCTGTCCACCCCCGCATCTGGGCGGCGATGCAGGCCGCCGACGCGCCCGACACCGCCTATGACGGCGATGCCCTGTCCGCCCGGCTCGACGCGGCGTTCACCGATCTGTTCGGCGTGCCCTGCGCGGCGCTCTGGGTGGCGACCGGCACGGCGGGCAATTGCCTTGCACTTTCGGCGATGGTGCCCCCGCATGGCGGCGTCGTCTGCCACCGCGAGGCGCATATCGAGATGGACGAGGGCGGCGCACCGGGGTTTTTCCTCCATGGCGCCAAGCTGCTGCTGGCCGAAGGCGAAGGCGCCAAGCTGACGCCCGAGACGATCCGCACGGTGCTTGATGGCATCCGCCCGGGCGTCCATCAGGTCCAGCCGCATGCGATCTCGATCACGCAGGCAACGGAGTGCGGCCGGGTCTATACCCCCGCCGAAGTCTCCGGGATCGGTGCTCTGGCCGAGGCGCGCGGACTTGGCCTGCACATGGACGGCGCGCGCTTTGCCAATGCCGTCGCGCACCTTGGCTGTTCGCCGGCGGATGTCACGGTGAAGGCCGGAGTCGACGCGCTGACGTTCGGCTGCGTCAAGAACGGCGGGATGAGCGCGGAGGCCATCGTGTTCTTCGCGCCCGATCTGGTCGACGTCGTCCGCTATCGCCGCAAGCGCGCCGGACACCTGCAATCGAAGGGCCGCTACCTTGCCGCGCAGATCCTCGCGATGATCGAGGACGGCCTCTGGCTCGAGAACGCCCGCGCCGCCAACGCAGCCGCGCAGGAAATCGCCGCTTCCTGCGGGGAGCGTCTGATCCACCCGGTCGAGGCCAACGAGGTTTTCGTCGTCCTCTCGCCCGCCGAACAGGCCGCCCTGCGCGGACAGGGCTTCGACTTCTACGATTGGGCCGCCCCCGCCGGCGCGCCTGGCGCAGCCCGCCTCGTCACTGCATGGAGCAGCCCCGCGCACGAAGTGGAGGCGCTCGCCCGCGCCATCGCCGCGCTGTGAGCGTCGACCGGCAGACCAGCAGCGAAGCGAGCTTCCTTGAACCGCGCATCCTTGTGCCGTTCCTGCTGACCGCGCTGATCTGGGGCTCGACCTGGATCGCCATCAAGTACCAGCTGGGCGATGTACCGCCGAGCTGGTCGGTCACCTGGCGCTTCACCGGCGCGGCCATCGGCATGTTCGTGTTCGCCGCGTTCAAGCGCCTGCCGCTGGTGCCGGACCGCAAGGGGCTGCTGGTGGCAACGGTGATGGGCTGCAGCGTGTTCAGCCTCAACTTCCAGTTCGTCTATCGTTCGGAGCAATACATCACCTCGGGGCTCGTCGCGGTGCTCTTCGCGCTGCTGCTGGTGCCCAACACGATCCTCGCGCGGATATTCCTCGGCCAGCGGATCACGCGCGGCTTCCTTGTCGGCACGGCCATCGCGCTGGCCGGGATCGCGCTGCTGATGCTCCACGAATACCATATCGCACTCGCCCAGAACGCGGCGATGGGCTCGAAGGTCATTGTCGGCGGGCTTATGGTGCTCGTCGCGCTCATGTTCGCCTCGGTCGGCAACGTGGTGCAGGCCAGCCCCATTGCGCGCGGCCAACCGGTGCCGACCCTGCTTGCATGGGCCATGGCAATCGGCGCGACTGTCGACGGCACGATCGCATGGATCCTCTCAGGCCCGCCGCAGTTCGACTTCACCCTGGCCTATGCGGGCGGGGCGGCTTATCTCGCCATCGTCGGCACGGTCGTCACCTTCCCGATGTACAATGGCCTGCTGCGTGCGCTGGGTCCGGGCCGCGCCGCCTACAACGGCGTGCTGGTGCCGGTCGTCGCCATGCTAATCTCGACCGCGGTCGAAGGCTACCGCTGGTCGCTGCTGGCAGGCTCGGGCGCCGCGCTCGCGATGATCGGACTGGTCGTGGCATTGAGGTCCCGCAACCCCTCGCGGTAGGTCGGGTAGCGCGGTTGCCAGCCGAGCACGCGCTTGGCCTTGCCGTTCGCCACCCGCCGGTTCTCGGCATAGAACGCCAGCGCCATCGGCGAGAGCGCTGCTTCCTCCAGCGTCTGCAGCGGTGGCGGCGCCACGCCCAGCAGCCGCGCGGCTTCCTCGATCACCGCGTTCTGGCTGCAAGGCTCGTCATCGCCGAGATTGTAGACCCCGGTCGGACCTTCCATCCCTGCGATGACGCCCGCCGCGATATCCTCGACATGGACGCGGCTGAACACCTGCCCCTCCAGCGCGATCCGCTTGGCATGCCCCTCGCGCACCCGGTCAAGCGCGCTGCGTCCGGAGCCGTAGATGCCCGGCAGTCGGAACACGCGCACCCGTTCGCCGAGCGCCTGCCATGCGAGATCCGCCGCCGTCCGCGCCGAGCGCCGCCCGTTGCCGACTTCGGCGGTTTCATCCACCCACGCGCCGCCGACATCGCCATAGACACCGGTGGAAGAGAGATAGCCGATCCACTGCGCCGATGCTGCCGCCAGCGCCTCGCCATAGGCCTCGAGCACCGGATCGCCGCCCTCGCGCGCGGGCGGCACGGACGAGAGCACATGGCTCGCCTCCGCCAGCGCGGCGAGCACCGCATCGCGGTCGTAGAACCGCAAATCCCCCTCGCGCCCGGTCCCGACCACCTCCCAGCCCGCCGCGCGCAGCTGCGCCGCGATCACCTGCGAGGTATAGCCCATGCCGAAAATGAGCAGCTTCACAGTCCGGCGTCCGGCATGGGTGGCAGGACCATTCCAACCGCCTCGGAGCTTTGATCGTTCGTCCCTTGCATCGCCATCCGCACCCGCGCACCAATTTGTTTCATCATCGGTGCGACCCCCTCATCGAGCCGTCAAGCGTTCTTGCCGACGAAGTTTTGCGCCTGGCCGTTTTTGCGCTTCCCCGCGCGCGCAGGCTCCCTACATTGGCGGCCATGAACGACCTCTCTGGCACGCCCGCCCTGCCCGCCCCTGTCATCCAGCGCCTCGATTACCGCCCGCCCGAGTGGCAGGTGCCGGAAATCGTGCTCGATTTCGCGCTCTCGCTCACCGCGACGCGGGTGCGCGCCGATCTGGTGGTGGAGCGCGCCGGGCCGGCGTCCGGCCCGCTGTGGCTCGACGGCGATGGCATCACGGCCAAGTCCGTGCTGGTCGACGGCGCAGCGCACAACGATTGGCGCATGGACGGCAGCCGGCTCGTGATCGACCTGCCGGGTGATCGCCACACGGTCACCATCGAGACCGAAATCGATCCGACTGCCAATACCCAGCTCTCCGGCCTCTATGCCTCGAACGGCATGCTCTGCACCCAGTGCGAGGCGGAAGGGTTCCGCCGCATCACGTTCTTCCCGGATCGGCCCGACGTGCTCAGCGTCTATTCGGTGCGGATGGCTGGCGACAAGGCGGCTTTCCCGGTCCTCCTTTCCAACGGCAATCCGGTCGCGAGCGGAGAGAACGCGGACGGCACGCACTGGGCCGAATGGCACGATCCCTGGCCCAAGCCCTCGTACCTCTTCGCGCTCGTCGCGGGCGATCTCGTCGCCTCGCGTGACAGCTTCACCACCCGCTCGGGCCGCCGTGTCGATCTCGCCATCTATGTCCGCGCCGGGGACGAGACGCGCACCGGGCACGCCATGAAGGCGCTGATCGATTCGATGCGCTGGGACGAGCAAGTCTATGGCCGCGAGTACGACCTCGACTTGTTCAACATCGTCGCCGTTTCCGATTTCAACGCGGGCGCGATGGAGAACAAGGGCCTCAACGTCTTCAACACGCGCTATATCCTCGCCGATCCGGAAACCGCGACCGACGGCGACTACGACGCGATCGAAGGGGTCGTCGCGCATGAATACTTCCACAACTGGTCGGGCAACCGCGTCACCTGCCGGGACTGGTTCCAGCTGAGCCTCAAGGAAGGCTTCACCGTGCTGCGCGACCAGCAGTTCAGCGCGGACATGGGCTCCGCCCCGGTCAAGCGGATCGAGGATGTGCGGATCTTGCGCGCCGCGCAGTTCCCGGAGGATTCAGGCCCGCTCGCGCACCCGATCCGCCCGGATTCCTATCAGGAGATCAGCAACTTCTACACCGCGACCGTCTACAACAAGGGCGCCGAGGTGATCCGCATGATGACGGTGCTGGCAGGCCCCGAGCGCTTCCGGGCGGGCACCGACCTCTATTTCGAACGGCACGACGGCGAGGCGGCGACGTGCGAGGATTTCGTCAAGGCGATCGAGGACGGCGCAGGACTCGACCTCAAGCAGTTCCGCCGCTGGTACGAGCAGGCGGGCACTCCGCGCGTCACCGCGAAGCTGACGCACACTGGAGATACTGCGACGCTGACGCTCAGCCAGACCATGCCCGCGACGCCCGGCCAGCCGGACAAGCAGCCGATGGTCATCCCGCTGCGCACCGCGCTGTTCGATCGCGCCACCGGAAAACACGCGGGCGAGCAATTGCTTGTCCTGACTGAAGCTGAGCAGAGCTTTACGTTTGACGGGTTCGACGCGCCGCCCGTGCTCTCGATCAATCGCGGCTTCTCCGCCCCCGTCGCCATCGACATGCCGCTCTCGACCGCGGACCTCGTCTTCCTTGCCGCGCACGACGATGATCCCTTCGCGCGCTACGAAGCGATGCAGCAGCTGATGGTCCGCCACCTCGTCGCCGCCGTTTCGGGCGACCTGACCGACGCGGCCCGCGCCGAAGGCCTGGACGCCATCCGCGATGTCTATGCCGCAGTGCTGGCCGATACCGCGCTTGACGAACTGATGCGCGGCGAGCTGATCATCCTCCCCGGCGAAGGCTATATCGCCGAGCAGATCGCGCAGGCGGACCCCTCGCGCATCCATGCCGAGCGCGAGGCGTTGAAGCGCTGGCTGGGCAGCGAGCTCGCCGCCCAATGGCACGCGCTGCACGACCGCTGCACCGCTGTGCCCTACAGCCTCGAGGCCGCCGCAAGGGGTGCGCGCAAGCTCAAGACGCAGGCGCTGGTCTACCTCGCTGCCAGCGATCCGGTCGAAGCCGCCCGCCGCGCCAAGGCGCAATACGATGCGGCGGACAACATGACCGACCGGCAGGGCGCGCTGATGGTCCTCGCCGGCATCAGCGCCGCCGCGTGCGATGAAGCCCGCCGCGCCGCGCTCGCCGATTTCCATGCGCGCTTTGCCGGGAATGCCTTGGTGATCGACAAGTGGTTCTCGATCCAGGCTGGCGCGCTTCACCCCGAGACGCTGAAGCACGTCACCGCGCTGGCCGAGCATTCCGATTTCACGATGACCAACCCCAACCGCGTCCGCGCGCTCTACATGGCCTTCGCCGCCAATCCGCAGGCGTTCCATGCGGCGGACGGCGCGGGCTACCGGATGATCGCGGACCTCATCCTCAAGCTCGATCCGATCAACGGCAATGTCGCCGCGCGCTTCGTCCCGCCGCTCGGCCGCTGGCGCCGGATCGAACCGGCGCGCGCCGCGCTGATGCGCGCAGAGCTGGAACGCATCGCTGCCGCGCCGGGCCTGTCGCGCGATGTCAGCGAGCAGGTGAGCAAGAGCCTGAACGGATGAGCGAGCAGCCCGAAGTCCTCACCCACCCGGCGCTGTCCGGCGCTGCGCACGGCTTTCTTGGCCGACGCGGCGGGGTGAGCCATGGCCTCCATGCCGGACTCAACGTCAGCTACAGCGAGGACGAGCCCGCGCACACGTCGGAAAACCGCCGCCGCGCGGGCGAGGCCGTGCTGCCGGGCGCGCGGCTGCTGACCTGCTACCAGATCCATTCGCCCGATGTGGTGACCGTCACCGCGCCATGGGCGGATGCCGACCGGCCCAAGGCCGATGCGCTTGTCACCGACCAGCGCGGCTTGCTCCTCGGCGTGCTTACGGCCGATTGCGCGCCGGTGCTGTTCCACGATGCCGAGGCCGGGGTGATCGGCGCGGCCCACGCCGGATGGAAAGGCGCCATCGGCGGGGTGACCGACCGCACCGTGGAAGCGATGGAAGCCCTCGGCGCTGACCGTTCCCGCATCGCTGCCGTGGTCGGCCCCTGCATCGCGCAGAAGAGCTATGAAGTGGACGCGGGCTTCGAAGCGCGTTTCACCGGCGAGGCTGCCGAGAACGCCCGCTTCTTCCGCGCGGGCCGCGCCGGGCACAGCTGGTTCGATCTGGAGGGCTATGTCGCCGCGCGCCTCGCCGCGTTCTGTGTCGGCACTGTCGGGATGCTGGGCGAGGACACCTATCCGCAAGCCGAGCGCTTCTACTCGTTCCGCCGCTCCACTCATGCCGGGGAAGCGGGCTACGGCCGCCAGATTTCGCTGATCGGGCTGCGATAGAAAATCCCCCCAACTCACGAACCGCTCATGCTGAGCTTGTCGAAGCATCGCGCCAGCACCCTTCGACAAGCTCAGGGTGAGCGGGGTGGGGGTTTGTCAGAGCAGCCCCAACCCCCGCAGATCAGCCTCAAGCGCCCCGGCGCCGCGCGTGAAGTGATGCACCTGCCAGCCGAGCGCCGCCGCGCTGGCGATGTTCGCCGCATTGTCGTCGATGAACAGCATCCGCTCCGGTGCATGGCCGAAGCGATCCGCAGCAAGGTTGAAGATTGCCGGATCGGGCTTCATCAGCTGCTCGGCACCGCTCACCACGATATCGCCCATGTGGTCCAGCACCGGAAACGTCGGGCGGAACATGGCGAAGGTATCCGCACCGAAGTTGGTGATCGAGAACTGCGACACGCCGCGCGCGGCCAGCGCTTCGACCAGCGCCGGGGTACCTTCGATCGGCCCCGGAATCGTATCCAGCCAGCGCGGGCCATAGGCTTCGATCAGCGCGCGATGCTCGGGGTATTCGGCCACCTTCTCGGCGATCAGGTCCGCCAACGGCTCGCCCGCATCGTGGCGGAAATGCCATGGCACGGTGACGACATGCGCGAGGAACCAGTCCAGCTGAGCCGGATCATCGATCAGCTTTTCATAGAGATAGCGGATCGACCACTGCACCAGCACGTGGCCGATATCCCAGACGACAGCATCGACCTTGTCGCTCATGCCGATCCCTCCTTCCACACATGCAAAAAGCCCCCGCAGTTCGCGGAGGCCTCTGCCGGTTCAAGACCGTTCGACTGCAAACCACTCCGCCGAAGCGGAGTGCGCGCAATCAGCAGGGATTGATTACCCTTGGCGCGCCTTGAAGCGCTTCTGGGTCTTGTTGATGACGTAAGTGCGGCCGCGGCGGCGGATCACGCGGTTGTCCCGGTGACGATCCTTGAGCGACTTCAGGCTGTTGCGAATCTTCATGACGAATCCTTTTGCCCGAGCCGACCGGGCCGAAATTGGAACGCGGCGGTTATGCGCGCCCCGCACGAAAGTCAACCAAGGACTCAGGCCTCCCCGCGGATCTCGGTCAGTTTCCTTTCCCACGCCAGCGCGTGGCTCACGATCAGGTCGAGATCGGCATACTTGGGCACCCACGGCAGCGTCGCCTTGATGCGGCGGTTGTCCGAAATCAGCGAATCGGGATCGCCCGCGCGGCGGCCTTCCAGCTTGCGCTCGATCTTGCGGTTGGTCACGCGGTCCACCGCATCGAGCACCTGCAGCACGGAGAACCCCTGACCATAGCCGCAGTTCATCGTCAGCGAACGCTGCGGCTCTGCAATCAGCGCTTCCAGCGCCAGCACGTGTGCTGCGGCGAGGTCCGACACATGGATGTAGTCGCGCACCCCGGTCCCGTCGGGCGTGTCAAAGTCGGTGCCGAACACGCCGACATGGCTGCGCTTGCCAAGCGCGGCCTCGACCGCGACCTTGATCAGGTGCGTCGCCCCCGCCGTCGATTGCCCGGTGCGCGCCTCCGGGTCCGCCCCCGCCACGTTGAAATAGCGCAGTGCGCAATAGTTCAGCGGATGCGCCCGCGCGGTATCGGCCAGCATCGTCTCGGTCATCAGCTTCGACATGCCGTAGGGATTGATCGGCGACTTGGGGCTGTCTTCGGTGACAGGCGAGACTTCCGGAATGCCGTAGGTCGCCGCGGTCGAGGAAAAGATGAAATGCTTGACCCCCGCCTCGACCGCGGCGGCGATCAGCGCCCGGCTCTTGGCGGTGTTGTTGTGATAGTACTTGAGCGGGTTCTCGACTGATTCCGGCACGATGATCGACCCGGCGAAATGCATCACCGCGCCGATCTTCTGCTCCGCAAAGATGCGCGCCAGCAGCGCGGCGTCCTCGATATCGCCTTCGTAGAGCGGCACGCCATCGGGAATCGCGAAGCGGAAACCGGTGGTCAGGTTGTCGATCACCGCAACGGGCCAGCCCGCATCCTGCAGCGCCAGCACCGCATGGCTGCCGATGTACCCGGCGCCGCCGGTAACGAGAACGGGAACCTGGCCCATGCGAATCACTCTCCTCAGCAAATGCTGCAATGCAGTAGCAGGCTCGCCATGCGTTGGAATCGACAAACAATCCGTTCATGTGGCTGACATGCGCCCGGACCTAGGATTTACCGTCGGCCGTTTACCTGAAAGTTCCCTGATGAAGGCTACCACTGCTCTCGCTGCCTTGCTGCTCGCCTGCGCTGCCACTCCTGTGCTGGCGCAAGGCATGCCCGGCGAAGGGCGCTGGGGCGGCGGAGGCGGCTGGCAGGATGCGGGTCCCGATCCGCGCTATCCTTCGGCGCGCCAGACCGCGCAGCCCTCGAAGAAGATCGACGTCACCGCGTACCGCGCCGCCGATGCCGAAGCCCTGCTCGGCAAGGGCCGCATCGTGGTGAGCCGCATGGCGAGCGATGCCGGCGACAACGAGGATGGCAAGCTCCCCGTCTATGAAGCCGCCATTATCGACGAACTCGCCCGGCGCGGCTATGACACGGCGACAGCACTCGATCCCGGCCAGATCGCCGAGATCGGTGTCAGCCACAGCGTGGCCGTCCCCGAGGAGGCCCCGCACAGGAAGGTCAGCGGCGCCATGAGCACCACCGTCAGCAATCGCGGCAGCGGCTTCGGCCTCGCGCTCGCGGTCGATCTCACCAAGCCGGCCAAGGCGATCATTTCCACCCGGCTCGATCTGCGCATCCGCGACAAGGCCACGGGCCGCGTCCTGTGGGAAGGCCACGCCGAGGGCGAGGCACGCGAGGAAGACGGCGGGATCAACAACAGCCAGATGGCCGCCCGCCTCGCCACCGCTCTCCTCAAGCAGTTCCCGGACGGCCAGGTCGTCCAGCCGCTCGCGGCGGTGACACCGTGAGGGCCCGCCTGTTCCTCGCGGCGCTGGTGCTGGCCGCCTCACCCGCCTTGGCCGCTCCGGTGGAGGTCACGCGCTTCCACACGCCGGACAGCATCACGACGCTCGGCCGCAACACCGTGGCCGTTGTCGCCGCGCCCGGCACCGATCCGAACAGCCTCGAAACCCGCACCTGGCTTCAGGCCGTGGAGGCTGAGCTTGCCGCGCTCAAGTTCGGCACTGCGACGCCCGGCGCCGCCGATGCCGTCGCCGAAGTGCGCGTCGAGCGCGAAGTGCAGCGCACCGAACGCCAGCGCGGACCGGTCTCGGTCGGCGTCGGCGGCGCGACCGGCGGGTGGAACAGCGGCGTCGGGCTCGGCCTCGGCTTCAATCTTGGCGGCGGCCCCAAGGCGCGCGTCCATACCCGGCTCGTCGTCACCATCCGCAGCCGCACGACAGGCCTTTCGCTGTGGGAAGGCCGCGCCGACAACATCGAGAACGAGAAAGCAAAGGCCGCTTCGGTCGATCAGGCCGCACCGCGCTTGGCCCATGCCTTGTTCTCGGGCTTTCCCGGAACCTCGGGGGCGACTATCACGGTCAAATGACCAATTATCCGATCAGCATCGACGCGGGCTTTGACAGCGGCAATATTGAAGTCCTGAGCATCGACGGCGCCACCGCCCGGCTCGCCATCCGGCGCGACAATGCCTCCGAATTCTTCCAGTGGTTCCACTTCCGCGTCGGTGGCTGCGCGGGCCGGGCGCTGGAACTGAAGATCACCGGCCTTGCCGCCGCCGCCTATCCCGATGGCTGGACCCACTACCGCGCCTGCGTCTCCGAAGACCGCGACATCTGGTACCGCGCCGAGACCCGCTATGACGCGGCAGTCGACGGCGGCACGATGACGATCCGCTACACCCCGCAGGCCGCCACCTGCTCGTTCGCCTATTTCGCGCCCTATTCGATGGAGCGGCACCACGATCTCGTCGCCGAAGTGGCCGCCAGCGAAGGCGTCACCCACCGCGTCCTTGGCCGCAGCCTCGATGGCCAGCCGATCGATTGCCTCTCCTTGGGAGAAGGCGAAAAGCAGGTCTGGCTGATCGCGCGCCAGCACCCCGGCGAATCGATGGCCGAATGGTGGATGGAAGGCGCGCTCGACATGCTGACCGATCCCGCTGACCCGCATGCGCGCAAGCTCCGCCAGCTCTGCCGCTTCCACGTCGTGCCCAATTGCAATCCCGATGGCTCGCGCCGCGGGCATCTGCGGACCAATGCCGCCGGCGTGAACCTCAACCGCGAATGGCATGAACCGAGCGCCGAGCGTTCGCCCGAAGTGCTCGCGATCCGGGGCGCGATGGACGAGACCGGCGTCCACTTCGCGATGGACGTCCATGGCGACGAGGCGATCCCCGCCGTGTTCTTCGCCGGCTTCGAAGGCATCCCCGGCTGGACCGAAGCGCAGGGCGAGGCCTATCGCCGCTACCGCGCGATCCTCGAACGCCGCACGCCCGATTTCCAGACGAAGCGCGGCTATCCCGTGGCGCGGCCGGGCAAGGCCAATCTCTCGATGGCGACCAACCAGATCGCGCAGCGCTTTGGCGCCGTCTCGATGACGCTGGAAATGCCGTTCAAGGACAATGACGACCTGCCCGATCCGGCGCAGGGCTGGAGCCCGGAGCGGAGCAAGCTGCTCGCCCGCGAATGCATGGCCTCTTTGCTCGAGTGGCTTGCCTGAAGAGAGACCCCTTAACGAGTTGTTAGGTACTGTGGGCGCATGCTTGTCGCATGGCCCGCGCTATCGCCCTTGTTGCTGCACCTGCTGTCCCCGTGGCGGAAATGCTGCGTTCGGCCATCGTGCTCGGCTGCGCGCTTGCGCTGATCCTCGCCGGCCGCGCGCTCCCGCTGCTCTGAGCGCAGCAAGCCCCCAAACCTTCTGAACGTCTGAACTACTGAACGAACAGGCCTGTCATCGGGCCTGCGCCTTGTCGCGTCCGCCGAACGCAATTTTCGCGAAGGATTCTCAATATCATCCTTGCATGTGCGAATGACTCGCAATAGAGCGGTTCTTGAGAATGCCTCTCAAGAAGGAAATGCCCGTGAAAGCGCTCCCCGCCCTGCTCCTCGCCACCAGCGCCCTCCTTCCGGTCGCGGTGCATGCGGAAGAGGTGCCGATGGCGGCGGATGCGGGAGACGCGGGCGATGGCGCGGACCGCCGCACGATCGTGGTGACGGGCCATGTCGACTCCTATCGCAGCGACAGCGCCAACGGCCTGAAGGCACCGACCCCGCTGCTCGATGTGCCGCAGTCGGTCACCGTGCTCAGCCGCGAGCAGCTTGACGATCAGGGTGTGACCCAGCTCGGCGATGCGCTGCGCTATGTCCCCGGCGTGGTCCTCGCGCAGGGTGAAGGCAACCGCGACCAGATCGTGCTGCGCGGGCAGAACACCACCGCGGACTTCTTCCTCAATGGCCTGCGCGACGACACGCAGTACTACCGCTCGCTCTACAACATCGACCATGTCGAAGTGCTGCGCGGCGCCAATGCGCTGCTGTTCGGGCGTGGCGGCGGCGGCGGCGTGATCAACCGCGTGCGCAAGGCGCCTTCGCTGGCGGGGCAGAGCGTCGGCGCCAGCGCGGCTGTCGGCACCTTCGGGGATTTCGCGCTGGCGGCCGATCTCAACGCCCCGCTCTCGCAGACGGTGGGTGCGCGGATCAACGGCACTTACGAGGAGTTCGACAACCACCGGCAGGACTTCCACGGCCGTTTCATCGGCGTGAACCCCACGCTGGCTTTCGCGCCCAGCGCCGATACCCGGATCGATCTTTCCTACAATTACGACGACGACCGCCGCACCGCGGATCGCGGCGTGCCCTCGTTGGGTGGCAAGCCGCTCGAGGGGTATCGCGACACCTTCTTCGGCCGCAAGGACACCAATATCTCGGACGTGAAGGCGCACATCGTCGAAGCGCGCCTGACGCAGAAGCTGGCCGACAGCCTGACGCTGACCGTGGCGGGCCAGTACAGCCACACCGACAAGTACTACGGCAACATTTTCGCGGGCGCCGCGGTCAATCCCGCTACCAGCACGGTCTCGCTCAGCGCCTACAACAGCACGGTCAAGCGCGAGAGCTGGATCGGGCAGGCGAACCTGACCTGGGAAGGCAAGACCGGCCCCATCGGCCATACCGTGATCGCCGGGATCGAGGGCGCCGATCAGGGCACCGACGCCGCCCGCCGCGAAGGCATCTTTCCGGGCAACAAGGCCTCGGCCACGGTCGCGCTGGCAGACCGGCTCGCCATTCCTGCGATCACCTTCGGCACCCCCAGCCGCTCGACGCATACCAAGGTCACCACCTTCTCGGCCTATGTGCAGGACCAGATCGAGCTTGCCCCGTTCCTCCAGATCGTCGGCGGCGTGCGCTACGACAGCTTCAAGATCAACGCGGACAACCTGCTGAACAGCACCAGCGCCGGGCGCACCGACCACAAGTGGAGCCCCCGCGCCGGTGTCATCGTGAAGCCCAAGGCGAACATCTCGCTCTACGGCAGCTACACCAAGACCTTCCTGCCGCAGTCTGGCGACCAGTTCAGCGCGCTCGATGCGACGCAGGCCACGCTGGCGCCGGAAGAGTTCAAGAACCTCGAAGTCGGCGCCAAGTGGGATGTGACCCCGACGCTTGCGCTGACCGCCGCCGCCTACCGGCTCGACCGCGAGAACTCGCGCTTCAACGATCCGGTCACCGGCCTGCCGCAGCTTTCGGGCAAGACCCGCACGCGCGGGATCGAGCTTTCCGCAACGGGCAAGATCCTGCCCCAGTGGCAGGTGAGCCTCGGCTACGCGCTGCAGGACGGCAAGGTCCGCTCCAGCACGACCGCCGCCCCGGCCGGGCGCGGGCTGGCGCTGCTGCCGGAAAGCCAGATCTCGCTGTGGACGCGCTATGATGTGACCGGCAAGCTAGGCCTTGGCCTTGGCGTGACGCACCAGTCCTCGGCCTATACCACGGTGAGCAACACGGTGACGCTGCCGGCCTGGACGCGGGTCGATACGGCGGTGTTCTACAATGTCTCGAAGAACCTCTCGGTCCAGCTCAATGTGAACAACCTGCTGAACGAGCAGTATTTCCCGACTGCCCACACCGACAACAACATCTCCACGGCCGCGCCCCGCAGCGCGCGGTTGACGGTGCGGATGGGCTTCTAAAGCCCCGGCGTCGTCGCGGTCAGCGGCACCGGCAGCGGCACGCCCGGTTCGATCCCGCGCGCGATGCGGCCCGCGCGCTGGATCGTGCGGACGAGGCGGGGGTAGACGCCGCAGCGGCAGATGTTGGTGATTGCGGCCTTGATGTCCGCCTCGGTCGGATCGGTGTTGTGCGTGAGCAGCGCGGCGGCCGCCATCACGAGGCCGGGGGTGCAGAAGCCGCACTGGATCGCCTGCTCGGCGACGAAGGCCTGCTGCACCGGATGATTGCGATCGGCGGAGAGGCCCTCGATCGTGGTGACCGTGCGCCCCTCGGCCTCACCCAGCGAGAGCGTGCAGCTCGGCATCGCCTGCCCGTCGACGATCACCATGCAGGCGCCGCATTCGCCGGTGCCGCAGCCGTACTTGGTGCCGGTCAGGTTGGCGGCATCGCGCAGCGCCCAAAGCAGCGGCGTGTCTGCCTCCAGCTTGATCTCGATGGGCTGGTTGTTGACGGTGAGGATGGCCATCGGCAGTCGGCTCTAGCTGGATATCGATCCTGCCCCTTAGCCCGCTCACCCTGAGCTTGTCGAAGGGTGCTTGCGCGGCGGTGGTGCAAGATGCTTCGACAAGCTCAGCATGAGCGGATCGTTCGAAGGGCTAGAGCGCGGACGCGATCAATCCCGCCAGGAGCGGTCGATCTGGTCGATCCGCCGGGTCCAGGCGTTGAAATCGCCGACGCCGGGGCCGCCGCCGGGCGGAGTGCCCTGCGCCAGATCGCGCTGGTGCACATTGATCACGTCCTGCGAGACCATGATCGGGGGGCGGCCCATCGAAAGCGTCGCCATCTGGATCTCGCACGCGCGCTGCAGCGACCACATCTGGACGAACATCGCCTGCAGACTCTTGGCCATGACCACCGGGCCGTGGTTGCGCAGCATGAGGATGTTCTTGTCGCCGAGGTTCGCGAGCAGCCGCTCGCCTTCCTCGGCGCGGACGGTGATGCCTTCGAAATCGTGGTAGGCGAGCCGGCCGATGAAATTGCAGGCGTAGAAGTTGATCGGCAGCAGCCCTTCTTCAAGGCTGCACACCGCCATCGAGGCCGTGGTGTGGACATGACAGATGGCATGCGCCCAATCGAGGTGGCGGTGGAAATAGCCGTGCTGGGTGAAGCCGGCGAGGTTCACGGCATGCGGATTGTCATCGAGCTTGTTGCCGTCGATGTCGATCTTGACGAGGTTGCTGGCGCAGACTTCGGAATAGAGCAGGCCGAACGGATTGATCAGGAACGCGCCGTCTTCACCCGGCACGCGCAGCGAGATGTGGTTGTAGACCGATTCGGACCAGCCCATCAGATCGAAGATGCGGTAGCAGGCCGCCAGTTCCTGCCGCGCCTGCCATTCGGCATCGCTGCAATTGATGTTGGGGCGGATCTGGGTGGCCATCGCGTTCTCTCCCGCTATGCTCGCGTCTGCTATGTGCAATCTCTATCGCATGACGGCGGGCGCGCAAGCCATCGCACAGCTTTTCCGGGCCGATGTTGCGGGGCGCAACCTGCCCGCGCTGCCGGAAATCTATCCGGATGCCGAGGCGCCGGTGGTGGTGCGCGAGGGTGCCGGGCGGCGGCTCGACCTGATGCGCTGGGGCTGGCCCCCGTTCGGCGAAGTGAAGCGCCCGATCACCAATGTGCGCAATCTCGCCTCGCCGATGTGGCGCAGTGCGCTGGCCGATCCGGCGCGGCGGTGTCTCGTGCCGGTCACCGCCTTTTCCGAATGGTCCGCTGCACCCGATCCGCAGACGGGGCGCAAGCGCAAGCACTGGTTCGATCTGCCGGACGATCCGCTGTTCGCCTTCGCCGGGCTGTGGCGCCCGACCGAGCAGGGCCCGCGCTTTGCCTTCCTGACCTGCGAGGCGAATGCCGTGGTGGGCCGGGTGCACCCCAAGGCGATGCCGGTGCTGCTGCGGCCGGGCGAGGCGTTCGACCGCTGGCTGAGCGCAGACGGTGCAGGCGGAGCGGCGATGCAGGTGCCGCTGGCCGATGCGCTGATGCGCGAAGTGGCGGAGCCGATGCCGGAGGGACCGCAGGCGTCGCTGTTCTGACCATGGCAGCCGCCTGTTGGATTTGGTAGCGCGGCGCTGCGTTTGACCGGCAGGGAGGGTGATCGCGCGACCGGTGCGGCGCCTGCACTGGCGCTGCGGGGAGGGCGT
>NZ_LJHZ01000007.1:0-7779 GCF_001296055.1 Novosphingobium sp. AAP93 | reverse complement strand
AAGTCGAGACACCATGCGTGGCGCTCGGTGTCTCGACTTCGCTCGACACGAACGGTTGGGGTTATGTTGCACGCGCTGCTTTGCAGAAAGCGCGGATCAGGCTTTCGTCTTTCACCCCCGGTGCGCTTTCGACGCCCGACGAAACATCGACCAGCGGAGCCTTGGTTGCGCGAATGGCTTCGGCGACATTGGCGGGAGAGAGTCCGCCAGCAAGCCCCCACGGCAGCGGGCCCTTGTGCGCGGCAAGCAGCGTCCAGTCGAACACGAGGCCAAGGCCGCCGGGCATCGCGGCGCCCTTGGGGGGCTTGGCATCGAACAGCACGAGATCGGCGGCGCCGGTGAAAGCCTGCGCACGCTCGACATCAGCCCTGGTCGCGACGGGGAGGGCTTTCCAGACGGGAAGACCGAATGCCTTGCGGACGGCGGCGACGCGGGCGGAATTCTCCTCGCCGTGGAGCTGGATCACATCGAGTTTCGCAGCGGCCACGAGTTCGGCGAGCAGACTGTCGGAAGGATCGACGAAGAGGCCTACGATTCTCGCGCGGCCCTTGGCGCGGGCGGCCAGCGCGGCGGCATCGGCAGGGGCAAGGTGGCGTGGGGAGCGGGGGAAGGAGACGAGGCCGATGTAATCCGCGCGCGCTGCGATGGCGGCGTCGACGGCGGCGGGGGTGGTGAGGCCGCAGATCTTGATGTGTGGGGCGGGCATAGCGGGCGGATAGGGCGGGCGCGCCTTATGGTCAAATGGCAGTGCGTGCCGGCGTGCCCACCCCCGACCCCTCCCGCCGGGCGGGAGGGGCGATCAAGCGCTATCCGGCTCCCCTCCCGCTTGCGGGAGGGGTCGGGGGTGGGCTTAGCTTACTGCCCCAGCTCGAACGTCACCGTGACATTTGCGCCCACCTGCACCTCGCCGGCCGCAACCGGGCTCGGTGCGGCCTTGGCCATCATCGCCTCGGCGCGGGCGTACATCACCATCGGTTGCGGGGCATAACCGCCGCTTTCGCTGATGGTAAGGATGCGCTTGACCGTCAGCCCCGCCGCCTTGGCATAGAGCTCGGCGCGGGCGCGGGCCTTCTTCATCGCTTCGATGCGGGCTTCATCGCTGGCAGCATCGGGGTTGTCGAGCTGGAACGAGGGGCCGCTGACCTGATTGGCCCCCGCATTCACTAGCGTGTCGATGGTCTTGCCATAGTTGCCGATCTTGCGCTGCTTCACCTCGACCTGGTTGGTTGCCTGATAGCCGATGATGACGGGATCGCCGCTGACGTTGCCGTTCGCATCAGCGCGCGGCTGGCCGTAGACCGGGTTCACCGAGAGGTTGCTGGTCTGGATATCGCGCTCGGCGATGCCCGAGGCCTTGAGCGCAGCGATCACCGCGTTCATCTGCTCTGCATTTTGCGAAAGCGCGGCCGACGCAGTCTTGGCCTGTGTGGTGACTCCGGCGCTGAACACCGCGAGATCGGGCACGCGCGTGCTGCGGCCATCGGCGCTGAGGGTCAGCACCGAATTGCCCGGGGCGACAACCGGGCCGGGGGACATGGTCTGCGCCATGGCGGGCGAGGCCGCGCTGGCCGCGGCAAGCGCGGCAGCCATCAGGCGCGAGGTGGAAGTGCTAGTCATCGATTGGTCCCCTTGAAACGATGCCCGCACGATTGCACCGATCCGGCTTTCATGGGGCTGAACCGCGATGACAGGTGTTTGTCAGGCGCCGAGTTGCAGCAACGGTCGTTCAAGGACGACCATCTGGAAGGAAACGTCGAGCGGCAGCGGGAAAGGCCGCAGTTCACCGGTGCGAACATAGCCCCGCCGTTCGTACCACGCGATCAGTTCGGTGCGCGCATCGACGACGATCAGTTCCATGCGGGTCGCGCCGAACTCCCGCGCCGCCAGCTTTTCGACCTCGCTGACCAGCGCACGGCCGAGGCCACCGGCCTGCAAGTCCGGATCGATGCAGAGCAGACCCATATAGGCGAGGCCGCCGCCAAGGTCGGTGATCGTGACCGTACCGACCAGCGCGCCGTCTCGCTCGGCAAGCAGCACGCGCTTCTCCGGCGCGGCGATCATCGCGGCGACTTCCTCCGGCGTCGTGCGGTCGCCATCGAGCAGATCGGCTTCGTTGGACCAGCCCTTGCGCGCGCTGTCGCCGCGGTAGCCGCTTTCGATCAGGGCGCGGACGGCAGGCGCGTCGGCAGGTCCGGCGATGCGGTAGGTCACTGTCGACATGGCAGCGTTCAGAGCGTGGCTTCGATGGCGCGGGCGGCGGCGACGGGGTCTTCGGCGCGGCTGATCGGGCGGCCGATGACGAGGACGCTGGCCCCGTCGCGCCGCGCGGCGGCAGGCGTGACGATGCGCTTCTGGTCGGCGGTGTGCGCCCCAAGGGACTTGTCTTCGGGCCTGAGGCCGGGGACGACGAAGAAGCCGTTCTTCCAGCGCTTGTGGATCGCGCCGACTTCGTGGCCCGAACAGACGATGCCATCAAGCCCGGCTTCCTGCGCCAGATCGGCCAGCCGCAGCGCCTGATCGTGCGCATTCGAGGACACGCCTACGGCAGCAAGGTCGTCGTCGTCGAGGCTGGTCAGCACGGTGACGGCGACGACCTTGCAATGCTCGCCCGCCGCCGCCTTCGCGTCTTCCATCATCGCGCGGCCGCCGCTGGCGTGGATGGTGACGATGGCGGGTTCGAGCACGTGGATCGACTGCATCGCGGCGGCGACGGTGTTGGGAATGTCGTGCAGCTTCAAGTCGAGGAAGATCGGCAGGCCGAGCTTGGCAACTTCATGCACGCCGTGGTGGCCATGCGCGCAGAAGAATTCGAGGCCGAGCTTCACCCCGCCGATATGGCCCTTGACCTTCTGAACCAGCGCGAGCCCGGCATCGAGGCGGGGCAGATCGAGCGCGAGATAGACGGGGTTGCTCATGATGCTTCGCTTGCTTTCCGGGCTTCAAGGCTGGTTGAGGTGAGCGAGGCGCTGCCCGCCAGCGTGGTTTCGAGGTTGTTGATGCGGCGCTGCAGGCGCCAGCGCATGGTGCGGTGGACCAGCCACATCGGTACGAGGCCAAGGAGAAACGCGGCGATCACCAGCGCAGGCAGCTTGGTATCGAGCACGAGGCCCTGCCACACGACGAGTTCGACCGGCTGCCAGTTCGCCGCCGAAAACGCGGCGAGCGCGGCCACGATCACCAGCCACAGGATCGAGCGCAGCGATTTCATGCGAGGTCCCTCCCGTTCTTGGCGCCCAAGCTAATCCGCTTTGGCGCGCAAGGCGAGTCCCGCGTTATTCCCCGAAAACCCGCGCAAAGATCGTGTCGACAGCCTTGAAGTGGTAATCGAGGTTGAACTTGTCCTCGAGCTCCTGCGCGCTCATCACCGCGCTCACTTCGGGATCGGCCTTGAGCAGTTCGAGCAGCGAGAGCTGGCCATCCGATTGCCACACCTGCATCGCATTGCGCTGGACGAGCCGGTAGGAATCGTCGCGCGTCAGCCCCGCCTGCGTCAGCGCCAGCAGCACACGCTGCGAGTGGACGAGGCCGCCCATGCGGTCGAGGTTTTTCTGCATGCGCTCGGGGTAGACGAGCAGCTTGTCGATCACGCCGGTGAGGCGCGCGAGCGCGAAATCGAGCGTGATCGTGGCATCCGGGCCGATGTAGCGCTCGACCGAGGAGTGCGAGATATCGCGCTCGTGCCACAGCGCGACGTTCTCCAGCGCCGGGGTGACGGCCGAGCGCACGACGCGGGCGAGGCCGGTGAGGTTTTCGGTCAGCACCGGATTGCGCTTGTGCGGCATGGCCGACGAGCCCTTCTGGCCGGGCGAGAAATATTCTTCCGCCTCCAGCACTTCGGTCCGCTGCAAGTGGCGGACTTCGGTCGCGAGGCGTTCAATGCTGCTGGCGATCACGCCGAGGACCGCGAAGAACATCGCGTGGCGATCACGCGGGATGACCTGCGTGGAGACAGGTTCCACCGCAAGGCCCAGCTTCTCGGCGACGTGGGCTTCGACGGCAGGGTCGATATTGGCGAAGGTGCCGACCGCACCCGAGATGGCGCAGGTGGCGACTTCGGCTCGGGCGGCGACGAGGCGGGCGCGGCAGCGGGCGAACTCGGCGTAGGCCTGCGCCAGCTTGAGGCCGAAGGTGGTCGGCTCGGCGTGGATGCCGTGGCTGCGGCCGATCGTGGGGGTGTACTTGTGCTCCACCGCGCGGCGCTTGATGGCATCGAGCAGCGCGTCGAGGTCGGCGATCAGGATGTCGGCGGCCTGCGTCAGCTGTACGCCCAGCGTGGTGTCGAGCACGTCGGAGCTCGTCATGCCCTGGTGCATGAAGCGCGCTTCGGGGCCGACTTCCTTCGCCACCCAGTCGAGGAACGCGATGACGTCGTGCTTGGTGACAGCCTCGATGGCGTCGATCGCCGCGACGTCGATCTTTGGACCCGTCGCCCACCAGTCCCACAGCGCCTTGGCGGCCGACGGCGGAACGACACCGAGTTCGCCCAGCTTCTCGGTCGCGTGGGCCTCGATCTCGAACCAGATGCGATAGCGCGCCTCCGGCTCCCAGATCGCGGTCATCGCGGGGCGGGCGTAACGGGGGACCATCGGCGACTCCTCAAGCAAATGCGTGGGCAGAGCCGCTAGGGGGAGGGGGGCGGGAAGGCAAGAGGGTGCGGGTCAGGCGGTGAAGGCGATGGCGGTCTCGCCCGCTGGTTCGCCGTCCGCAGCAAAGCGGCGCTCGATGATCCGCGCCGTGCCGTCCGAGGCGATCAGCAGCACGGTCGAGCAGCGCGTGCCGTAGACCGGATTGCAGATGAAGACGGGGGAGAAACGCGGCTCCGGTCCGGGCCCAGGGAGTTCGGTGCGCTCGGCCAGCGCGGTGAAGAGGGGGGCCGGATCGTCCTCGCCCGCAGCAAGCCAGGCGCCAAGCGCAGTTTCCAGTGCGCGTGTCTTGGCCCACGGTTCGTCATGCGGGCCATTGGAGAGGCCGTGGATGCCAGGCGCGAGGGGCAGGCGGCGCACCTCCGGGTGGTTGGTGAGGTGCCACGCGCTCTCAGAATCGGCCATGAACAGATTGAACGGGTTCATCTTTTCCGGCGCGGCAGGATCTTGCCCGGCCAGCCAGTCCGTCACCAGTGCCCCGCGCGAGGCAAGCTCGGGCTTTGGATAACCTTCGACGCGCAAGTTGGTGACAAGGGCAAATCGGCCTGCCTCATTGACGCCCAGCCAGGTGCCGCCCGCCTGCAGATCATGTCCGGCGATCACACCATTCGGCCAGCGCGCAAGCGGCGCGGTCGGGCGCTCATGGAACTCGTCGCGATTGCCGATCACGACAAGGCGCCAGCGCGGGTGCGCGCGGAAGGCGGCAGCGGCGACGCACATCAGATCAGGCCCTTCGCCTTCAGGCTGACATGGCCCTGCCGCCCGATGATCACGTGATCGTGGACCGTAATGCCCAGCAGTCGGCCGGCTTCGATGATTTTCTGGGTGATCTGGATGTCCGCGCGGCTGGGCTCCGGGCTGCCGGAGGGGTGGTTGTGGACGAGGATCAGCGCGGCGGCGCCGATTGCCATGGCCTTGGCAATGATCTCGCGCGTGTAGATCGCCGATTCGTCGAGCGTCCCGTCGCTGACGATCTGATCGAGGATCAGGCGGTTCTGCGTGTTGAGATAGAGCACGCGCACCCGCTCGTGGTTGAGGTGGGCCATGTCGATGTGGAGATAGTCGAGCAGCGCCTGCCAGCTCGAGAGCACCGGCTCCTCGCGCACCGTCTGCCGGGCGAGGCGGCGGGCGGATACCCCGACGATCTTGAGCGCTGCTGCGGCGGCGTCCTTGATGCCTGGCACGCCCATCAGCGTCTGCGCATCGGCATTGAGCACCCCGGCCAGGCTGCCGAAGCGCTGCAGCAGCATGCGCGCGTGGGGCTTCACGTCCTGCCGGGGGATCGCAGTCATCAGCAGGTATTCGATGACTTCGTGATCGCCGAGCGCATCATCACCGCCATCAAGCAGCCGTTTCCTGAGCCGGGCGCGGTGGCCGGAGGAATCGAGGCCCGCCTCGCGCACGCGGTCCTTTTCCGACTTTTCGCGGCCGGGCTGCGGGAAAAGGCTGGGCGGTTCGTCCATGGTCGCGCCGGACATTGCCCGCGCCGGGTGCAGGGCGCAAGCGCGCCAAATCGACCGATTTGGCTCAGTCGCCCGTCCCGCCGAGGCAGATATCGACCGGGCAGCGCGTGCAGACGTTCTCGTCGCAGAGGCGGCAGACGCGCAGCGCGTCGTCCGGACCCGCGACCAGCGCGGCGAGCAGCTTTTCCGTGGTGCCGATGAAAGCCTCCCGCTCCGCATCAGGCAAAGCGGCAAGCGCCTGCGCGATGGCATCGTGTCGGCCTTGCGCGATGGCTGCAGCGGCGGTTTCGCCCTGCGCCGTCAGGTGAAGCGCGACGCGTCGGCCATCCTCCGCGCTGGCGCGGCGCTCGACCAGTCCACGCGCCGCCAGCCGGTCCACCAACCGCACCGCGCCGGGGTGCGAGAGGCCAACGCCGATGCGCAGCGCGTCGATGCTCATGCCCGGCAGATGCGCGATCAGCTTCAAGGCCGCCGCTGCCGGGCCCGGCTCGGGCGCAGCAGCTTCAGCGGCGCGGGTGATGGCATCGCCGATGGCCACGGTGAGCGCGCCGACGAGATTGGTGTCACGCATGGAACTCATTCCCGCTAGTTATATGCTTCACGCATAGACTTCAAGTGCGAATCGATTTATATGATTGACGCACACAAAGTGCGCCGACGGGCATCCCGCTCCTCGGCATGATGACCTGAGGAGAGTACCCATGTTCCTGTCCCCCACCTTCGAGGCCCGCCTCGGCAAGACCGGCGCCGGTATCCTGCGCTACAGCCTCGTGTTCTTTTTCCTCGCGTTCGGGCTCTACAAGTTCACCCCGCACGAAGCCGCCGCGATCGCCCCGCTGATGGCGCATTCGCCGGTGCTGTTCTGGGCCGGCCCTACGCTCGGCGAGCAGGGCGCTTCGAACTTCATCGGCGTGATCGAGATCGCGATGGGCCTGATGGTCGCGACCCGCAGCTTTGCTCCGCGCATTTCGGCGCTCGGCAGCCTCGGCATGGCGGGTGCGCTGGTCACCACGCTGAGCTTCCTGTTCACCACCCCCGGTCTCGATCCGCAATCGAGCGATGCGGGCTTCCTGCTCAAGGACCTGACCCTGCTCGGCGCAGCGCTGTGGAGCGCGGGTGAAGCCTTCGCCGCGGCGCGCGTGGCACCGATGCAGGGCGGCCGGTTCGCCATGGAGGCGGCCTGACACTGCAGCTCCGGAGGCGGCGACCATGGCGCTTGCGCCGGTCGCCGCCATCCCGGTGTGGGTGCCGTTTCTGGCCGCAGTGGTCACGCTCGATCTTATAGCCGACGTGATATCCAAGGAATTTTCGCTTCATGGCGGCAGTTGGCGGATGGCCCTTGCGGCTTCGTTCGTTGTCGCCGGGAACCTGACCTGGCAATTCATGCTGCGGACAAGCGGGGTCGGGCTGGCCCGGGCGGGCTTGCTGTTTGCGGTCGGCGTCGCGGTCGGCGCCACTTTGATCGGCGTCTTCGGTTATGGCGAGGGCTTGACCGACAAGCAGAAGATCGGCGCCGTGCTCGGCGTCCTCGTGCTCTTGCTGCTCGGCTGAACCCGCCATCATGCTTCGCGAGTCCGTGCATTGCGTCGGCCCGCCTGCTGGGCGACAAGGCGAACAATGGCGGACGAGACCGAGCCTCTGAACGAATCGGCGGGAGGCCTGCCGGATGCCCC
>NZ_LJHZ01000069.1:0-21533 GCF_001296055.1 Novosphingobium sp. AAP93 | reverse complement strand
GGGGCGGCATCTCATGGGATGCCGCCCCGCCCGCCCGTGAAGATTCCGAACTACGGCGGCACATCGCGCGGACAAGCGCGGTGTGCCGCTTCCTTATGGGCTGATGCGACGGCTCATATCGCGTTAGGCGGCTGCGATGAGCGCTGCCAACCGAGCCTCCTCAGGCATGCGACCGGGCCGCAGCTTCACGTGGCGCATGCGCTTGCCCGCCCCTTCGAGGAGGCCTGACGGATCGGGCAGCTCGGCCCCGAAGAAAAAGCCGATCGCGCCATGCGCCGCATAGGCATCGAGGTAGAGAAAGGCGCCGTCGCCCGCACAGATTGTCGGGCGGCCATCGTGGAGCAGTTCGCGCGTATCCGGCCCGCGGGCGCGCGCGGCAGCATGCCAGGGCAGAAGCAACGCGCGCAGCGGGTCCGGCACAGCGAACCAGTGCGCGACGCCGGCATCCGCTTCGCTCGCGGCAGGGAAATGAAAGACCGGATCCACCCGGCGATCTTGCCCGCGACATGCGCGCAAAAGCAAGGCGCCGGAAGTTTCCCTCCGGCGCCCGCCTCAGACCGTCCGGCGCCCGCTTGGGCACCGGGCCGGTTCCCCCCGAACGATCAGAACTTGAAGCCGGCGGCGATACCGTAACGGCGCGGTTCCAGCGTGAAGACGTTGGTGAAGTTACCCGAGGACTGGTCGGTCACGTAGAGACCAGTCACCGAGTTGTCGTTGGTGATGTTCTGGATGAAGCCGCGGATGAACCACTTCTTGTCCGGACCATCGAGCTGCAGCTGGGCATTCAGCTGCGTGAAAGACGGGACCTTGTCGACCACACCGTTGAAGATGGTGCCATCCGACTTGCCGGTGAAGTTGAGGTCGAAGCGCGGGGTCAGCGTCAGGTTGCCGATCGGCGCTGCATACTGCACGCCGGCCGAGAACTTGATGTTCGGCGCGCCGGGCAGGTGGTTGCCGCGGATGTTGGTCGCAATACCCGAGGAGTAGACCGTCACGCCGCCGATGCCGGGCGCATTGCCGAGCGTCGGAGCCAGCGCGCTGAGCACGGCGCAGATCGAGTAGGCGCCGGTCGAGGCGATGCCGCCGCCAGCTGGGAACTGCGTGGTGGGCTTGAGCCCGGCACCCCCGGCAACGCCCGGGATAGCCCCGTTGTTGATCAGCGTGTTGGCCGTGTTCACGAAGGCATTCACGCCCGCCACATTGCCTGAGTTCGAGCCGACGGCGCAGTTCGCGGTGTTGGTGATGTCCTTGATGATCACCGCATCCTTGCGGCCATTGCCGAAGTCGCGCGGGTTGGACAGCAGCTTGTCTTCCGACACCTTGGTGTTGAGGTAGCTGAAGTTCGTGTTGATCGTCAGCTGGCGGCTGGGGCGGATGATCGCTTCGGCTTCGATACCGTAGATGTTGGCGCTGACGTTGTCGTTGACCGAGGTACGCGCCACGATGCGGGAGAGCTGGAGGCCCTTGTACTGGTAGTAGAACCCGGTGAGGTTCAGCTGCAGCGCGCCGTTCGCGAAGGTGTTCTTCGAACCGATTTCGAACGAGTTCACGAATTCAGGCGTGAAGCTTTCCGGAACCGCGAAGATCGGCGACAGCGGCGGGTTGATACCACCGGACTTGTAGCCGCGCGAGTACGACGCATAGACCAGGTTGTCCGGCGTGATCTGGAAGTCGAGCACCGCGCGGCCGGTCCATTCGCCGAACTTCACGTTGCGGACCTGGAACGGCTGGTTGCCCGCAATGCCCGAGTCCGCGTCGTACGAAGCGGCGAGGAAGGGCGAGTCATAGGCGTTGGCGAGGCCGACCGGCGCAAGGAAGTTGAACAGCGTGGTACGCGCCCTCACCGCCTTCTTGTCGTTGTTGTAGCGCAGACCGAGGGTGAGCTTGATCTTGTCGTTGAACTTCCAATAGGCCTCACCGAAGATGCCGTATGTGGTCAGCTTGTAGTCGGGCGTATTGTTGCGATACGTCGGCGTGGCGAGATAGGCGGGAACCGGCACCCCGGCACCCAGCGCCGAGAACGCACCGACGACGCCAGCGAAGTAATCAAGCCCAAACGAGCTGACGTAGTAGCTATTCTCGGTGAGCGTGTACTTGCCGTAGATGCCGCCGAGCAGGAAGTTGAACGGGCCGTCGAACTTCGAGGTCAGCACCGCTTCCGCCGTCCAGCTCTTGTTGTTCTGCACCGAACGGTCGAAGTCGAGCGGAGTCGCGGCGCAGGCGCTGTGGCCACCGAACACGCCGGTGCCGGTAGGTTCACCCAGCGAGGTGCAGAGCGGGCCAGCCGCACCCTGCGGAATCAGCGCGTTGGCGATCGGAGCGAGGTACTTCTGGAGACCTGCCCCAAGCAAGCCTGCACCGGCCGCCTGCAGCGCACCGAGTCCTGCCGCGAAGCCCGAGCGATCGGCAACCGCGTTGTTGTAGTCCTGCTGCGAGTCGACCTTGACGTTCTGGTAGTTGCCTTCGACGCGGAGGCTGAACTTCTCGCCGATGTCCTGCTTGAGCACGCCCTGAAGGATGGTTTCCTCGGTGAAGTAGCTCGGCTTGAAGTCGGTGTTGACGACGCGCGGGTCGGCCGGATTGATCTCGTTGCGATAGACCTGCGGGCCGTAGATGCTGCCGAGCGCGAAGGCCTGCGGCAGGCCACGGATCGCAAAGAACTCGCGACTGGTCAGCACGTTGGCGAGCAGCGCGTTGCCGTTGGTGGTGCTGGTGCCGCGCGTGGTGTTGAGGCAGCCCAGGATGCCGGTCGGATCTTCCTGGCAGTACTGCTTCTGGATGCGCATGCGGCTGTCCTTCTCGCGGAAGTACTGGCCCATGAGGTCGATGGTCGTCGACGAGGACGGCTGCCAGGTCAGCGAGCCGCGGAAGCCGTAGATGTCACGGTCGTCGATCTTGGAGTTGTCGAAGAGGTTCTTGGTGTAGCCATCGCGCTTCAGGTAGAAGCCGGCGGCGCGCACCGCGAGCGTCTCGCTAATCGGCACGTTGATCATGCCGCGCAGGCGGACCGAGTTGTAGTTGCCGTATTCAGCATCGCCCGAAGCACCGAAGCCGTTGAGGTCGGGCCTCGCGGTTCGGAAGTTGACCACGCCCGAGGTCGCGTTGCGGCCGAACAGGGTGCCCTGCGGACCACGCAGCACTTCGACCTGCTGCAGATCGTAGAATTCGCCTTCGAACAGGCGGGTGGCGAACAGCGGCGCGTCGTTGATGTGGATCGCGGTCGCGCTATCGCAAGTCACGCCGGTGCAGAGGTCACCGATGCCGCGGATGGTGAAGCTCGACGTCGTGAAGTTCGTCTTGGTGAAGGTGATGTTAGGCAGCGACAGCTGGAGATCGAGCGGGTTGCGGATCTGCTGCTTGTCGAGGTTTTCCTTGGTGAAGGCGCTGATCGCGATCGGCACCGTCTGGAGGCGCTGCGACTGGCGCTGCGCGGTCACGATGATTTCCTGGACGGCTGTGCCGTTGTCGCCGGCGGTGCTCTGCGCATTCTGTGCGAACGACGGCGAAGCGACGGCTGCTGCGCACACACCTGCGAGCAGGGTAAGTTTACCCCTCATATCAATGTCCTCTCTCTTCAGCGGGCGCCCATCATTTTTGAGGGTCGACCTTCTGTGCACCAGAACACTTCGCGGCACGTTCCTTGTCAACCGCTTAATTAAATTTTGTCCATTCCGTAGCGGCAGCTTGCACCAAGGTGTGACCATACAGCCACCGTCCGAAACGGTTAATGCTTGGAATCGCGAATCATTCGGCATGATTTCGCATCTCAATGTGATGTTGGCGCTTGTGCATCACATTCTGATGTGAGATATGGCAAGCATGTCCAGCGAACTCATCGACCGCATCCGCCGCCTCATCGTTGAAGGCGGCATGTCCCGCTCCGGCCTCGCCCGCGCGGCGGGGCTCCATGCCAACACCCTGCGCGATGCGGGCCTTCCCGGCTGGAACCCCACCGCCGACACGCTCGCCAAGCTCGAACGCGTGCTCAGCGAAAACGACGACGCCCCCGCCCTCGTCCCCATCGAGGAGATCATCGACGAGGCGCGCAACGGGCGCATGTTCATCCTCGTCGACGACGAGGACCGCGAGAACGAGGGCGATCTCGTGATCCCCGCGCAGATGGCGACGCCCGATGCGGTCAATTTCATGGCGACGCACGGCCGCGGCCTGATCTGCCTCACCCTCACCCGCACGCGCGTCGAGCAACTTGGCCTCGAGCTGATGAGCCGCAACAACGGCACGCGGCACGAGACCGCCTTCACCGTCTCGATCGAGGCGCGCGAGGGCGTGACCACCGGCATTTCCGCCGCCGACCGCGCGCGCACCGTCGCCGTCGCCATCGATGCCGCCAAGAGCAAGGACGACATCGTCACCCCCGGCCACGTCTTCCCGCTGATCGCACGCGATGGCGGCGTGCTTGTCCGTGCGGGGCACACCGAAGCCGCGGTCGATATTTCACGGTTGGCGGGTCTCAATCCCTCGGGCGTGATCTGCGAGATCATGAAGGACGACGGCACGATGGCGCGGATGGACGACCTCGTCCCCTTCGCGCGGCGCCACGGCCTCAAGATGGGCACGATCCGCGATCTCATCGAGTATCGCCGCCGCCACGACCACCTCGTCGAATGCATCGACCAGCAGCCGTTCCATTCGGACTACGGCGGCGACTGGACGATCAAGACCTACCGCAACAAGATCGACGGCGTGGTCCACCTCGTGCTGCAGAAGGGCGCGGTCCGCCCCGATGCGCCGACGCTGGTGCGCATGCACGGCATCTCGATCATGAGCGACGTGCTCGGCCAGCCCGGCCCGCGCAAGCGCAGCCTGCAGCGCGCGATGAGCGAGATCGGCAAGGCGGGCGCGGGCGTGATCGTCGTGCTCATGCCCGGCGACAGCGACAGCCTGCAGGCCGAGATCGCGGGCCGCACCGGCGACATGGACTTGCGCAGCTACGGCATCGGCGCGCAGATCCTGGCCGATCTCGGCATCCACGACATGGTGCTGCTGACCAATTCCCACCGCAATATCGTCGCCATCGAAGGCTACGGGCTCAACATCGTCGGCGAGCAGCCGATCACCGCGGAGTAAGCGCGCATGGCCAAGTTCCTTATCGTCGAAGCCCGCTTCTACGACCACCTCAACGACATGCTGGTGGCCGGCGCCCGCGCCGCGCTGGAAGCTGAAGGCCACAAGGTCGATGTGATCACCGTGCCCGGCGCGCTGGAGATTCCCGGCGCGATCGTGCTGGCGGACCAGTCCGGCCACTATGACGGCTATGTCGCGATCGGCGTGGTGATCCGCGGCGAGACCTATCACTTCGAGATCGTCGCGGGCGAAAGCGCGCGCGGCGTGATGGCGCTGACGATGGACGGACTTGCGGTGGGCAACGGCATTCTCACTGTCGAGAACGAGGCACAGGCGCTGGTGCGGGCCGATCCCGCGCAAAAGGACAAGGGCGGCGAGGCGGCCAAGGCGGCGCTGGCGCTGCTCGCGCTGCGCAGCAAGTTCGCGTGATCAAGGGCCTCGCGGCAACTCGGAAGGCCTTGCCGGATCGTTGATCCTGCACCTTTGTGCAGGTCGCTCCCCTGCAATCGTTAACAACACGCTTTGCCGGCCTAGGCAGAGCACCGTCCAGCGCTTGCAAGCCTTTGGTTTTCAAGGCCGGATTATGCACACCCACTAATGGCTAGTTTTCTGTCGCACGGCCATAAGAACAGGGGAGCACGCTTGCCATGTCCATCCGTATCCGGAGCCGTCGGGGCGGCCTCGCATTGGCAGGAACCGTCGCTTTCATGCTGCTGCTGATCGGCCTTGCCGTGCAGCACATCCGGGTCGGCGGCACGGTGCAGAACCGGATCGATAGTGTGACCGGCTTCACCGCCGATATTCTTCCCCCGCCGCTCTACATTGTCGAACCGGCGCTCAAGGCACGGCAGGCGATCGATGATCCAGCCCATCTCGCCCGGAACCGCGCCGACCTCGCCGAACTCGAAGGGCAGTACCGCGCCAGCCTGGCACGCTGGACGGCGGACGATGTCGACCCGGCCCTTGCCGAAGAGCTGCGCACTTCGGTCGCCAAGGAAGCCGATGCGTTCTGGCAGGAAGTCAACGCGGTGCTGCTCCCCGCGCTCGGACGCGGCGATGTGGCGGGGGCCGAGGCGAGCAAGCAGCGGATCGATGCCATCTTCGCGCGCGAACGCAGCGCGATCCTGCTGCTGACCGAACATGCGACCGCCGCGCGCAATGCGCTGGTCTCCAGCAGTACGACGACCGTTTTTGCGCTCCTCATCGTCATGGCGTTGGCCGGTGTGGGGACCGTCGCCTTGACTGTGGGAGCGGTCCGCCTGCTCAGCCGGCATGTGCTCGATCCCATTGCCGGGACGGCGGATGTGATGTCGGCAATGGCCGCGGGCGATCTTGAGGCGGGTCGCTGCAGCGAGCACCGCAGCGACGAGATCGGCGAAATGACCCGCGCCATCGAAGTCTTCCGCAGCGCGGCCCGCACCCAGCGCGAAGATGCCACTAAGCAGGCGCTTGTCGTCGAACGGATGGGGGCGGCGCTCGGCCAATTGGCCGAAGGCGATCTGGTGCACCGCATCGAACCTCCCTTCCCCGCTGAATACGAGCAACTGCGCGAGGCTTACAATGCCGCTGCGCAGCGGCTCGATGCCGTACTGGCCCGCGTCGGCGGAACGGCACACAGCGTCAGCACGGGTGCGGCCGAGATACGCACTGCCTCGAGCGATCTCGCCACGCGCAACCAGAGCCAGGCTGCCAGCGTCGAGGAATCGAGCGCAGCCATGAAGCAGGTCGCGGCGCTGGTCTCGTCGACGGTAAACCGCACCCGCGAAGTCGAGACTGAAATCGGTCTGGCCACACAGGACGCGCAAGTCGGCGGCACTCTGGTAGGCGAAGCGATGGCGGCCATGGGTGCGATCGAACGCTCCTCGCAGGAGATCGGCCGCATTGTCGATCTCATCGACTCGATCGCCTTCCAGACCAATCTGCTCGCCCTCAATGCCGGCGTCGAAGCGGCACGGGCCGGAGATGCCGGACGGGGCTTTGCCGTTGTCGCCAACGAAGTGCGCGCTCTGGCCCAGCGCAGCGCCGATGCAGCAAGCGAGATCCGCACGCTCATTGCGACGAGCTCGCGCGAGGTATCCGGCGGGGTGAGCCTAGTGAGCCGGACCGGCGAAGCGCTGACCACGCTGGTCGGACGTGTCGATACACTTGCCACCCTTGTCAGCGAGATCGCTGAAGCCACTCAGGCGCAGTCGATCAACCTCGATCAGGTCAGCGTCTCCGTCTCGGGCATGGACTCGATGACCCAGCGCAACGCGGCAGTGGTCGAGGAAACGGCTGCGGCCGCCCGTTCGCTGGCTGACGAGGCCGGAGAACTTGCTACCGCCGTTGCGCGCTTCCGCACTTCGGCCCGCACCACGAAACAGTATCCCCGCTCCTTGGCGGCCTGAGAGGCGCGGTTTCGCTTGCCTTTTACCCATCCCTGACATAGGGGCCGCCGGTCTGCAGCGGGAGCGATCCTTCTGCTTCGGATATCTGCCACGGCATTCGGCCCGGCAGATGGTTCGGCCCCTTGGCCCGGATCCGCATGGGGCGGCATCCGGTGAAAGACCGGCGGATACAACCGCCTGGCCGGAAACAGCGATAACAGGATACTTTTTCCAATGGCATCCCATCCCACGCGCGACGATTTCGCCGCGATGCTCGATGAGACCCTCGGCGGCGCCGCGAATGGCGGTTTTGAAGGCCGGGTCGTCAAGGGCACCATCACCGCCATCGAAAACGACAAGGCCGTCATCGACGTCGGCCTCAAGAGCGAAGGCCGCGTGCCGCTGCGCGAATTCGCCATGCCCGGCCAGCCGCACGGCCTCGTCGTCGGCGCCGAAGTCGAAGTCTACGTCGACCGCGTCGAGAACGCCGACGGCGAAGCCATGCTCAGCCGCGACCGCGCCCGCCGCGAAGCCGCGTGGGACAAGCTCGAGAACGAATTCGGCGAAGGCAAGCGCGTCGAAGGCGTGATCTTCGGCCGCGTCAAGGGCGGCTTCACCGTCGACCTCGACGGCGCCGTCGCGTTCCTCCCCGGCTCGCAGGTCGATATCCGCCCCGTGCGCGACGTGACCCCGCTGATGGACATGCCGCAGCCCTTCCAGATCCTCAAGATGGACCGCCGCCGCGGCAACATCGTGGTCTCGCGCCGCGCCGTCCTCGAGGAAACCCGCGCCGAGCAGCGTTCGGGCCTGATCCAGAACCTCAAGGAAGGCCAGATCATCGACGGCGTCGTCAAGAACATCACCGACTACGGTGCGTTCGTGGACCTCGGCGGCATCGACGGCCTGCTCCACGTGACGGACATGAGCTACAAGCGCGTCAACCATCCGTCGGAAGTGATCGCGATCGGCGATACCGTGCGCGTCCAGATCATCCGCATCAACCAGGACACGCAGCGCATCAGCCTCGGCATGAAGCAGCTTGAAAGCGATCCGTGGGATGGCGTCGCCGCCAAGTACCCGGTCGGCGCGAAGCTGCACGGCGTTGTCACCAACATCACCGAATACGGCGCGTTCGTAGAACTGGAAGCGGGCATCGAAGGCCTCGTCCACGTTTCGGAAATGTCGTGGACCAAGAAGAACGTCCACCCCGGCAAGATCGTCTCGACCTCGCAGGAAGTCGATGTGCTCGTGCTCGAGGTCGACAGCGACAAGCGCCGCATCAGCCTCGGCCTCAAGCAGGCCCAGCAGAACCCGTGGGAAGCCTTCGCCGAAGCGCACCCGGTCGGTTCGACCGTGGAAGGCGAAGTCAAGAACGCGACCGAGTTCGGCCTGTTCATCGGCCTCGACGGCGACGTCGACGGCATGGTCCACATGTCGGATATCGCCTGGGGCATCTCGGGCGAGGACGCGCTGGCGCTGCACCGCAAGGGCGAGCAGGTTTCGGCCATCGTGCTCGACGTCGATGTCGAGAAGGAGCGCATCTCGCTTGGCATGAAGCAGCTTGAAAAGGGCGCTCCGGCGGCCGGCGGCACTTCGGCGGGCGGCAGCTCGCTCCGCCGCGGCGAAGTCGTCACCGTCACTGTCCTCGAAGTCCGCGATGGCGGCCTCGAAGTGCAGGCCGGCGAAGACGGCGCGACCGGCTTCATCAAGCGCACCGATCTCGGCCGCGACCGCGACGAGCAGCGTCCGGACCGCTTCCAGGTCGGCCAGAAGCTCGATGCCATGGTCATCGGCTTCGATCGCTCGAAGAAGCCCAACTTCTCGGTCAAGGCGCGTCAGCTCGCCGAAGAGAAGGAAGCCGTCGAGCAGTACGGCTCGTCCGAAGCCGGCGCTTCGCTGGGCGACATCCTCGGCGCGGCCCTCAAGGCCAAGCAGTAAGTCTCAGCTTACCGCCGCCAGGCAAAGCAAAAGCCCGTCCGGAGCGATCCGGGCGGGCTTTTGCATTGCATTCTGATTTAACTGCAACTACAATTAAATCGTGGATATCGAGTACGATCCAGCGAAGGATTTGGCGAACCTTGCCAAGCACGGCCTGTCGCTTGCCCGCGCTGCCGAGCTCGATGTTCGGGCCTATATCGCCGATGACCGTTTTTCCGAGCCCCGCTTCCGGCTCTACGGCTACATCGACGGCGAGGCCTGCTGCGTGGCCGGAACGATGCGTGGAGAGACAATCCGTGTGATCAGTTTGCGTCGTGCCCATGCCAAGGAGATGCGCCGTTATGTCTGAACCGAACCCGACCGTTCTCTTTGACGACGAGAACCCCGAATGGACCGAGGTGGACTTTGCCCATGCGCTGAAGGGTGATGCGATCCCGGCTGCCATCCGGGATGCCTTCGGCCCGGGCAAACGGGGACGCCCGGTTGGCACGACCAAGGCAGACGCCAAGAAGTCGGTCACCCTACGCCTCGATCCCGATGTGCTGGAAGGTTGGCGCGCGACTGGCCCTGGCTGGCAGGCGCGCATGAACAAGGCCTTGCGGGCCGCGCTGGAAGCCTGAGGCGTTCGCCGGGCGGGCTTTTGCATTGCCGCGCACACTCCGCTAGGCTCGGCGGCAAAAGACGCCCGAGAGGACCCATGACGCTCGAAGTCCACCAGTTTGCCTGCCTCAGCGACAATTACGGCTATCTGCTGCACGACAGCGCGAGCGGGGAGACGGCGTGCATCGATACGCCCGACGCCGAAGCCTATCTGCGCGAGGCGGCGGCCAGGGGCTGGGCGATCACGCAGATCTGGAACACCCACTGGCACCCCGATCATGCGGGCGGGAACGAGGCGATCAAGGCGGCGACGGGGTGCACCATCGTTGCTCCCGCAGCAGACGCCGCGCGCATCGCGGGGATCGACCGTACCGTCGCGCAGGGCGCTACCGTGCCGTTCGGTGCCTATGAAGCGCACGTCATCGACGTCGGCGGCCATACCCTGGGCCACTGCGCCTATCACCTCCCCGAAGCTGCCATTGCCTTCGTCGGCGATGCCGTCTTCGCGCTGGGCTGCGGGCGCATGTTCGAAGGCACGCCGGACCAGTTCTGGGCCAGCCTGCTGCGCGTGAAGGCCCTGCCTGCCGAGACGACGCTCTACTGCGCGCACGAATACACCGCCTCGAACGCGAAGTTCGCGCTCCATGCCGATCCGGACAACGCCGCCCTCGCCGCCTATGCAGCCGAGATCGCCGACAAGCGCAGCCGGAGCGAATGGACCGTTCCCACCCGGCTCGACCGCGAACTTGCCACCAATCCCTTCTTGCGTGCCGACGATCCGGCCTTGCAGGCCCGCTGGGGCGGCGCTTCGCCCGTCGAAACCTTTGCCGCGCTGCGCAGCGCCAAGGATAACTTCCGCTGATGGCCCCGACGACCGATACGACCCGCCGCATCACCCGCGTCACCTCGTTCGACGTGGCGGAGGAAGCCGGCGTCAGCCAGTCGACCGTGAGCCGCGCGCTGGCGGGGGATACCTCGATCAGCGAGCCCACCCGGCAGCGCGTGATCGCCGCGGCCGCGCGGCTCAACTACCAGGTCAACGAGAATGCCGCGCGCCTGCGCCGCGGCAAGACCGGCACGCTCGCGGTGGTGATGATCTGCCGCGCCGGGCAGGACCGCAAGGACCTCAATCCGTTCTACTTCGCCCTCCTTGGCAGCACTTGCGCCGCCGCCTCCGCGCGCGGCTACGAAGTGCTGGTGAGCTTTCAGGACAGCGCCGAGAACTTCTGGGGCCACTACGAGGAGCGCCGCAAGGCCGATGGCATGATCGTCATCGGCACGAGCGAGAACACGCCCGCGTGGGACTACTTCGGCGAGCTTGATCCGGCCACCAACTGGGTCTGCTGGGGCGCGCCGAATGACAGCTTCCCCTGGGTGCGCAGCGACAACGAAGCGGGCGCGGCGCTGGCGGTGCGCCACATGCTGGTGCGCGGCTATGAGAAGATCGTCTGCATCGGCTCGGAAACCTCGCCGCAGCGCCAGTTCAAGGAGCGCTATGACGGCTATGCCGCCGCGATGCGCGATGCGGGCCGCACGCCGGTGCTCCAGCGCATCGAACGCGGCCTCCCCCGCGAGGAACAGGGCCGCCGCGCCGCCGCGCGCCTTGCCGAAGGCGGCGAGGCGTTCGACGCCATTTTCGCAGTGAGCGACGAGATCGCCTTGGGCGCGCTCAAGGAACTGGGCGAGCGCGGCTACCATGTGCCCGATGAAGTCGGCATCGTCGGCTTCGATGGTGTGCGTGCGGGCGCCTGGTCGACCCCGCCGCTGACCACGATCGAATCGGATTTCGAAACCGCCGGTGCCCTGCTCGTCGAGCGCCTCCTCGCCGCGATGTCGGGCGAACCTGAAACCCCGCGCCGCGTGCCGGTCCGGCTTATCGTGCGCGGATCGACGCGGCCTTGACGCACCCATAGACCAGAATTCCAATCCCCAAATCCGCTCACCCTGAGCTTGTCGAAGGGTGCTGGCACAAGCGTCGCGGATGATGCTTCGACAAGCTCAGCATGAGCGGATCAGGGGATTGCACAACGAGAGAGCCTCACCCATGAACATCGCCTTCCTCGCCTGCAGCACCACGCTGCCCGGCGCCCCTGACCGCCGCCCCGATGCCTTCGAGCATGACCAGCAGATGGACGCCATTGTCGCCGCGCTGCGCCCCGGCGAAAGCGTGACCGACATCGACTGGCAGGCCCCGCTCGATGCTTTTGCGGCCTTCGATGCCGCGCTGATCGGCACACCGTGGGACTACTTCGACAACCGCGACGCCTTTCTCGCCAAGCTGGATGCCATCGCCGCACTGGGCGTGCCGGTGTGCAACAGCCCCGATGTCGTGCGCTGGAACATCGACAAAGGCTACCTCGCCGAACTGGCGGAGCGCGGTGTCGCCACGATCCCCACCCTGCTGCTGGACAATCCGGGCCGCGACGAGATCCTCGCGGCCTTCGACCACTTCGACTGCGACCGCCTCGTGGTGAAGCGCCGCGTCGGTGCGGGAGCTGAAGGCCAGTTCGATTTCACCTGCGACAATCCGCCCGCAGCCGATTGGCGCATGGGCCATGCCGCGCTGGTCCAGCCGTTCCTCCCCGGCATCGTCGAGGAGGGCGAACACTCGCTGATCTTCATCGATGGTGAGTTCAGCCATGGCCTGATCAAGCGCCCTGCCCCCGGCGACTACCGCGTGCAGTCGCTCTATGGCGGGTGGGATACGGCGGTCACGCCGACGCCGGACGACTTGGCCGCTGCGCAGAAGGTGATCGCAGGCCTCCCCTTCCCTGCCCCGCTCTATGCCCGCATCGATCTGGTACGCGGGCCCGATGGCGCGCTGCTGCTGATGGAAGCAGAAGTGATCGAGCCGTTCCTCTATCCGCTGCAGGGCCCGGAGCTTGGGCCGCGCCTGCTCGCCGGGCTGCGCAAGATCACTGCATCTGCGCCCTGAACGAGATCGTGAAGTTGGGCGGCGTGCCGGTTGATCCCGCCATCGTGCCCTTCGGATTGACGCAGATGAACCGCACCGAGGCATCATAGGCCGACGTCGGCGTATAGGTGCAGCCTGCGTAGGTCGTCGGCGCGGTTGCCGCATTCGAGTAGCGGATATCGTTGGTCGCGTTGAAGGTCAGGCCGCTGGTGGGCGAACCTTGCGTGAAAGTCGGCGTCGCGGCGGTGCCGACGCGCATCTGGCTCGGCAACGAATCGATCAGCAGCACCGTGTTGTTGTCCACCGCCGTCGGCCCGGTGTTCGAGACGAGGATCGAATACTGCACGATCGAGCCCGGGATCATCTTGGGATTGGTCGTGCCGTTGAGCGGGTCCGAGAGCACGCTCGATGTCTTCACCAGCGTGAGCGTGGCATTCGTCGCACGGCGGGTGTTCGTGATCGTGCAGGAAATCACGTCACCCATCTGCGGCGTGACCGTGCCACCGACCGCATTGGGCAGCGCGGTCGACGAGCCGGTGAACGCGTTCGTGCAGGTCATCGCCGAGGTATACTGCGTAAGGCTGGTCGAGCCTGCGCCGAGTTCGGTGAAAGTATAGGCCGTACCCGCCGCGCCCATGACTTGCGGGGTGGAGGCGTTGGTCACCGTCGTGGTCGTCCCTGTCGTCGTCGTCGTGGCGATCGTGGTTGAACCCTGGTTGATGTTCATCACGAACTGGTCGGTGTTGAACCGCCGCCCGCCAGTGCCCAGCGCCTTGGTCAGCTGCATGTGCGGGAACACCGTGTTGGTGAACGTGCAGGTGACGAGATCGCCGAATTGCAATGCGCCGAAGCTGTAGTTGGTGGTCAGTACCCCGCTTGGCAAAGGCGTGCTGGAACTCACGGAATTGGTGCAAGTCAGGCTGGAGCGGTAGTCGGTGAGCGGGTTCAGGCTGCCCGCCGCCATGCTCTGCGTCAGGGTCAGCGGGAGCGCCGATGCAGTGGTGAGCGTCGCCGCGGTGAACGGGCCGTTGCCCGTCCCGCTCGACGTGCCGGTGGCGAGCGCGGCGCCGCCCGAAGTAGCATTGATGTTGAAGGTGAATTGATCCGCCGAGGCTGCGCGCGCGCCGGTCAGTTGCAGGTTGAGCCGGATCGAGGCGAAGCGGACCGCGAACATGACGCCCTGCAAGCCGCCGCCGACGATGGTCGTCGTCAGCGAGGTCGGTGTGCTGGAGCCGACGATGTTGGCGCCCACGGTGCCCGGGACGCCGGTGACGGTGAAGGTATTGGTGCCGAGCCCGGCGCTGGTCGGATAAGTTGAGCCGCTGATCGGGCCGGAATTGTCGAGCGCGATCCAGTTGCCGCCATTGGTCACGAAGCGCAGCGATTCGCCCTCGTTCGACGATTCGCCGTCCGCCGCCACGAACATGTAGCTGGTGATCTGCGAGACACCGGCGGGCGGGGTCAGCACGATGTTTGAGATCGTCGCCGTCGTCGTGCCGGCCGCCGTCTGATAGAGGATCGGGCGACCGCCGATGCCGAGGAATGCGGTGTTGCCGACCGCGGCCCCACCCCATGACGGAGCCCCCGCACCGGTGATTCCCGCGCCGCTGATGGTGAGCGTGAAGGTCATCACCGTGCCGTCGGGCAGCGTGTACGACATGGCCTGCCCGCCGTTTCGCGCGGCGGTGTCGTTATAGCCGGAAAAATCGAGCCAGCAGTAGGAGTTCCAGTTGGCGGGCCCGGTCGAACCCTGCGATGTCGCGTAGAAACAGCTGGCAGCCTCGGCGCGCCCGGCTCCGAGGCTCAGCATCAGACACGCCAGAAACAGCAACGCAATCTGCCGGAAAAACCCGCGGCTCATGCCCGGCATCCTGTCCCGATCCTTCTCATGAAGGCCGGACTAGGCGAAAACCCTTAGGACAGAGTTAACCATGCCCCGCCGCACCGGGCGGGGAATGATCCAATGTGGTTATCAGTTGGCGAGACCGGCGATGGCGGTATCGACCAGCGCCTTGTCGGCGCTCGCGCCGTGGTGCTGGGCGATCAGCTGACCAGCCGCCGTGGTAGCGGCAGCAGCAGCCCGGGCGCGCAGTTCGTCGACCGCCGCGCGTTCAGCTGCGGCGATCTTGTCGGTCGCCATCTTCTCGCGGCGCGCGATCACGGCAGTGGTGTCCGCCTCGGCCTTGGCGATGATCGCCTGGGCTTCGTGGCGGGCATGCTCGACCATCGCGGCGGCATCGGCTTCGGCACCGGCGATCTTCTTGGCATATTCCGCGCGGAGCGCTTCCGCTTCGGCGCGCAGCGCCTTGGCGGCATCGAGCTGCTGGCGGATCGTGCCGATCTTGGCGTCAAGACCACCGGCAATCGCGGCGGGCACCTTCTTCCAGATCACGATCGCGAGGAACGCGGTCATCGAGAGTGCGACCCACATGCCGGGAGTGATGAACCCGAAGGCCATCGGTTCGGCGTGTTCGGCCCCATGTTCGGCAACCGCGTTGGCAGCGTGGGCAAGCAGCGCGAAATCAGCCATGGAGAACGTCCTTCACCGCCGCGCGGGCGGCATCGGCCGCAACCGTCAGCCCGGCAACGCGGGCGGCGATTTCGGCTGCGGCATCGGCCGCCACGGTTTCGATTTCAGCCAGAGCGCCTTCGCGCGCCGCGGCAATACGCGCCTCGGCAGCGGTGACCTTGGCATCCGCGTCGGCACCGGCTGCGGCGAGCCGCACTTCCGCGGCCTTGGCGGCTTCGGCCTTGGCGGCGGCGATCAGCGCTTGGGCTTCCCCGCGCTGCTTGGCAGCGGCTGCCTTCCACGCATCGTCCTGGGCCTGCGCCTCATGGCGCGCGGCTTCGGCAGCGGCGAGGTCCGCGGCAAT
Source organism: Novosphingobium sp. AAP93 (assembly GCF_001296055.1). NCBI lineage: Bacteria > Pseudomonadati > Pseudomonadota > Alphaproteobacteria > Sphingomonadales > Sphingomonadaceae > Novosphingobium > Novosphingobium sp. AAP93. The sequence goes on along the minus strand of NZ_LJHZ01000069.1, from coordinate 5,757 downwards.
CTTCTGGTCGCGGCCTTCCATGGTCTCGAGAACCTTGGGCGCCATGCCCCGGCCGACGAGGAAGAAGACGGCGCCGAAAATGACCAGCATCCAGAAAATCTGGCTGGAGTAGGTCGCGGCAAGCTGCGAAATCTGAGGCATTGGGGTTCCCGGAGGCTCAGGAGAGCTTTGGCAGAACGCTGGAAAACAGAGGGAGGGCGGCTCGCCGGCACGGTGTCCGGCCGGCCGCCCTTCCCGCAAGGTCAGGCGACGAAGATCAGGATCATCGCCACGACGAACGAAAGCAGACCGAGAAGTTCGGCGGCCGCGAAGCCGATGAACAGGCGGCCCTGCTGGCCGTCGGCGGCACCGGGATTGCGCAGCGCGCTCTCGAGGAACGAACCGAAGACGTTACCCACGCCGATGGCGGCCATGCCGGCGCCGATCGCAGCGAGACCCGCACCGATGAGCTTGGCGCTTGCAGGTTCCATGACTTAAACTCCCTTTTCTCAAAAATTCAGATGGATGGACGATGTACTTGAAAACTCAGTGCAGATGCTCGGCGTCGTTGATGTAGAGCGACGTGAGCAGCGCAAAGACGTAGGCCTGGATGCCGGCGACGAGGATCTCGAGCGCGCAGATGGCAACCATCAGGATAAAGCTGGGGATCGAGACGAGACCCATGAAGAACGCGCCGGCATTGGCGCCGCCGATGACGAAGCTGGAGAGCACTTCGAGCAGGACGTGGCCGGCCATCATGGCGACGAAGAGACGCAGGCCGAGGCTGAACGGGCGCACGAGGAACGAGACCAGCTCGATCACGAAGATCAGCGGGATCATCGGCAGCGGCGTGCCGTGCGGCACGAACAGCGAGAAGAAGTGCAGGCCGTGCTTGTAGAAGCCGACCACCAGCACGATCGAGAACGAGAGGATGGCAAGCACGCCCGTCGCGGTGAAGTGGCTGGTGAAGGTGAAGGGGTGCAGGCCGACGAGACCGAGCGGCAGCAGGCCGAGCAGGTTCGCGAACAGAATGAACATGAACAGCGAGAACACGTAAGGCAGGTACTTGCGCCCTTCCTTGCCCACGTTCGCCGAGAGCATGTTCTCGATGAAGCCGGTCATGCTCTCGACCATCATCTGCCAGCGGCCGGGGACGAGCTCGCGCTTCATCCCGCCCAGCATGAAAGCGTAGAGAACGACCGCGGAAATGAGCATCCACAGCGCAGAATTGGTGAACGCGATGTTGAAACCGCCAAGGGCCCAGTGATCGGTGCCGAACAGCGGCTCGATCGTGAACTGGTGCATCGGATCAACTTTGGCTTCGGTTGCCACGCGCGAAAATCCCGTTTCACTAGTATGCCAAAACGGCCTTCCAATGCGGCCCCCTGAACGAAGGGGTCAATCGGAACGCCGGTTCGCAATCCGGATGATGTTTCTGAAGGCGACTGCGATCCCGAGGAACAGCATCACCATCAGGCCCCAGTGGCCGCGCCCGACGAACCAGTCAATGGCCACGCCGACCGCCGCACCCCCGATCATTCCCCCCAGCAGTTCAGCCAGAACGCGGTTGCCGAGCCGGTAGCCCGCGTCGGCGCCTTGCTGGCCGCTGCGCGTGCGCTCCGCCTCGCTGGCTCTGGCTGCGGCAAGCCGCGCTTCGAGCGATGCGATCCGGGCATCCGCGCCCTTGGGGTCCTCACCGGAGGGGTCGTCAACCATGCCAACCTTCTGTCTGCTGAGATGCAGCACAAACGGCGTGGCGCGGGAAACGGTCCCCCGTCAAGGGCACCGGCCCTTTAGGAAGGGCGGCTTGGCAAGTCAACCGCGCCCGATGTGGCTGTAAACCGCAGATTTGCGGCATGTGCGAAGACGCGCGCCGGGTTCATCCCCCGGCGCGCGCCTCAAAATTGCGCGATTTGTCCTTACGGGCAGCGCGAATCGCGCAGCGGCGGCGAGGAGGTGCGCGTCTGCCAGCTGCCGTCCGGGCCCTGGTACTTCTCGCCCGGCTGCGTCTGGGAAATCAGCAGGCAGCCCGAAGTCAGCGCATATTCCTCGACCGTGGCATGGGCAGCCGCCGCCTTCTCGGCGTAGACCGCCTTGCGCTTGATGTTGAGCTCGTCGATCACCGCCTTGAGCGAGGGGCTCGGCGGGGTGACATAGCCGAGGTAGCCGTCGACCTTCTCGCCCACCTGCCCGGCCGCGCGTGCGGCGGCATAGGCGGGATCGCGCTGCGCCAGCGCGGCGGCGGGGATCATGCCGAGGACCGCGACGGCGGCCACTGCGAGCCTGAGGTTCCTGGAAAAACGTGCCATCTCAGAAAATGTCCTTGTTCTTGTCGATCGTCTGGCTGGCATCTCCGGCCAGGCGATAGACCACTTCCTGCTTGATGTTGATGTTGAGCTCGATGACGATCGGCTTGTCGGGCGCTTTCACCGTGATGCAGCCCCCCGTCAGCATCGAGCCTGCCACCACCCCAAGCACTTTGGGGGCCGCAAGGCACAATCGCCTCAGTCGCTTGCTTGTCCCCGCCATGCCATCTTGCCCCTCGCCTTGGATGGGCCACTTGGTTGCAGGGTTGCTTGACCGCGTCAATTGCTGGCTCCTTATGGCTTGGGGCTGCTTGCCGGGGGCTGAACGCCGCTGGCAGGAGGCTGAAAGGTTCCGAATCCGAAAGCGGCCGGCGGCAAACCCTTGAACGCCCGCGGCGGCGGCTGCGGGTTCATCGAGGAGATCAGACTGTAGAACGGCGCATGGATGTTGACGTTGAACTTGATCGGTACCCGCGCGACCTGCCGGGTGATGAAGTTCTGCTTGGCAGCCTTGCCCTGCTTGATCCCGGTGAACTCCACCCGCGTCACGACATCGCCCGCAAGGTTGCCGTCCATGCCGATGGTCATCTTCGAATAATCGAGCGATTTCAGCGCATCGAACGCGAAGTTCGCCATCGCGGACAAGTCCTTGTAGGACAGCGCGCCGACATAGGAGACCGTGCCGCCGGGCGCGCGGGAGACCAGTTCGCCGCCGGTGATGCGCCCGCCGTTGGCGTCGAATTCAAGCGGCAGATGCCCGTCGAACACGCCGGTGGCGGAGAGGTTCGCCAGTTCCATCCGCTCGAGGAACTTGCCCGCATCGATCCCGTCCATCTCGATGCGGAACCGGCGCGGCTCGTTGACAGTAAGCCGCAGATCGCCGGGCGCCAGCCGCAGCGTGCCGCCGAGGAACGGCCAGAGCCCGCTGTTGATGCGCACGACCTGCTCGGGCAGCAGTTCGATATCCATTGTTCCATCGGTCACTTCGATGCCGGGATTGGCCGAGGCCACGTGCAGGATCTGGTGCGGCGCGGTCACCATGCCGATGAGATCGGTGAACTGGAGCGTGCCGGAAAGGCCTTTGACCGGGCCGAACGCGGCCGAGAAATCGAAGTCTGCGGTGCTGAAGCTGCCGGAACTGGTCACCTTCTCGGCGGTCCAGTCGACCACGCCCTTGCCGTGCACGGTGCCATCCGCATCGGCGATCACACCGCGGAACTGCGGCGCCAGATCGCGCAGTTGCAACCCGCCGACCTTGCCGGGCACGATCTTGCCCTCATCGAAGACGAGGCCATCGACCGTCAGATCGGCATGTCCGCGCGCGGTGCCGAGATCATGCCGTACCGCTACGCGCAAAACCTCGCGCTGCGAATCCGGTTCGCGCAGCAAGGCATTGGCAAGGATGCGGTTGTCCTTGAGCGTGAGGACCCCGCCCTCCCCCGCCAGCGTCTTGAACCGCGCGGGCTGGAAACGGTCCGAAGCGGCAAAGCGCACGCCGCTCAGGGTCAGCACGCCATCGGCAAAGCGCCAGTCCCCGGCGGCATCGGCCATGTCGATCGGCACGGCGGCAAGCCTTGCGTCCACCCCGTCGAACGTGCCGGCGAAGTCCTTGCCGAGCTGCGCGACGAGGTTGGTCAGCTTCAGCCGGGTCGACGTGTCCGCCGGACCGAGGACGACATTGGCGTCGCGCACCGTCAGTGTGCCGGGCCAGGCAAGCCCGACCGGACCGCTGCTCAGCACCAGCGGCGTTTCGCCCAGCCGCCCGCTGAGCGCGAGCGCATTGATGCCGAGTGCCGCCGAAACACCGCGCGGCCCGCTCTGCACGATGGCGCGTCCGCCCGCCGGGCAGACCGTCAGTTGCCGCTTGTCGAACGTGACGGCGCCCAGTTGCAGGCTGGTGAACGAAGGCGTCATGCAGCGCGGCCACAGCGCGAGATCGCCGCGCGGACTGATCGTGCCCGCAATGGGGAGGCTGAGCCCCTGCACCGCCCCGCTCGGGATCGCGCCCGAAGCCAGCGCCGTCCCGCTGAAGCTCAGCGAGCCGCCGCGCTCCTGCGTGATTTCCAGCAGCGGCAGCGCCAGCATGTTTGCACCTGCGCGGTACTCCGCCATGCGCAGCTTGAGCGCCGGGCGGCCGCCCGCACCCGGCTCCATGCGCCCGGTGATCGGCGGCAGCCCTTCGCCCGCCATCACGAAATTGCCGGTCAGCGTGGGCAACTTGGCCGGCTCCGACGCGACCTGCAGGCGCGAGACGGACAGCATTGCGGCTCCGCTCCCGCCGCGCATTTCGGCACTGGGGGCGACAAGGCTCCACCGTGCGCGATCATGCCGCAGCACGACATCGCCCGCGAGCCGGCTGCCACGTTCCTCGCGGGTCAGCGCGCCGCGGATCTTCGCGAGCAGCGGCGCGGCGAGCGTCCCTTCCGCCGCGGTCTGCGCACCGGCGAGCGCCTTTTCCGTCGCGGCGCCCCGGGCCAGATCGAGACCGGAGACGGCACCCCGGAAGACGAGGTTCTGCCCGCCCGACTTCATGTCGAGATCGCCATCGACACCCAGCGTGCCGGCGGTCAGCCCTGCGGTGCGCAGGCCCTTCACTTCGCTCAGCACATGGCCGCGCAGCATGCCGAGCTTGAACGCCAGCTCGCCGCCCAGCATCAGGTGCGCGGCCGCTACGCCCGGCGCAGTCAGCGTGCCGGTGCCAAGCTTGCCCTTGATCGTGGCGCCGCCGAGGTCCTTGTCACCCGTCACGTCGAGCGCGAGTGTCGATGGCCCGGCGGAGAGGGTTTTCCCGCAAGCGAGGGCAGCGAGCCGCAGCGGCCCGGCAAAGCGCGGCTTGCCATCGGAAACCGAGACCTGCCCGAAAGCACTCAGTTTCTCGCCGCTGCAGCCGGCTGCCGCAACGCCGGGCATCACCGCCGCGAGCGTACCCTTGAAGCCGCCCGCCAGATTGCCAGCGCCGTCCGCTTTCGCGGCCAGCCGCCCGAAGTCGGTCTCCAGCAAGGCGCGGCCGTCGATCACCCGCAGATCGAGATCGGGCAGTCCCGGCGCGGTTCCTGCCGGCGCATTGGGGAGCAGCACCTTGTCGAGCGCGCCAAAGCTCAGATGGCCTTGGCGGTATGCGCCATAAAGCCTTGGCTGCTCGAGAATGATCTGGCCAATGCGCGGGCCGGTAAGGCCATAGGCCATGCGCACTTCGGCGCGGGCGATGGTGAGATCGGGATGGGCCGGATCGCCGATCACGATGTCGCGCAGCACCTGCCGGTCCGCGCCGATGCCCGCGATGGTGTAGCGTCCCGGAAGGCCAAGCTGCGCCAGCTGCCGGTCGATCAGACCGCCCGCGATCTGTTCCCGCGCGGACCACAGGCCAATCGCGAGGGCAGCCAGCGCTCCGGCTGAAACCAGCGCGATCCGGCGGCGCTTGCGGCCGCGCGGGGCATCCGGCAGGCCTCCCGCCGATTCGTTCAGAGGCTCC
>NZ_LJHZ01000068.1:0-1251 GCF_001296055.1 Novosphingobium sp. AAP93 | reverse complement strand
TGACCTGCCACGGGTAATTTCCTCCAGTTGCGATTAGAGTCCGGCCCTCACGAGGACGGACGAGATGAAGCGCAAGAGGTTTACGGAAGAGCAGATCATCGGGGTGCTGAAGGAGGCGGAGGCCGGCGCGAAGACCGCCGACCTGGCTCGGCGGCACGGCATATCCGAGGCGACGATTTACAACTGGAAGGCCAAGTACGGCGGCATGGAAGTATCGGAGGCGAAGCGGTTGCGCTCGCTGGAGGACGAGAACGCCAAGCTGAAGCGCCTTCTGGCGGATGCCATGCTGGACAACGCGGCGCTGAAGGATCTTCTGTCAAAAAATTGGTAACGCCCGCTGCCAGGCGCAGAGCGGTTGTTCATCTCGCGGACCATCACGGGATGAGCGAGCGGCGGGCATGCCGTGTCATTGAAGCTGATCGCAAAAGCGTTCGCTACCAGTCCCGGCGGCCGCCGGAGACGGAGTTGCGCGTGCGTTTGCGCGAGCTTGCCAACGAGCGGCGCCGGTTCGGCTATCGCCGGCTGCACATCCTGCTGCGGCGGGAAGGAGAGCCTTCGGGCATCAACCGCGTCTACCGGCTCTATCGGGAGGAAGGCTTGGGCGTGCGCAAGCGTCGAGCCCGGCGCAGGGCCGTCGGCACGCGGGCTCCGATCCTGGTGGAAGCGCGGCCCAATGCCCGTTGGAGCCTGGACTTTGTCCATGACCAGTTCGCCTGTGGCAGGCGGTTCCGCGTGCTCAATATCGTCGATGACGTTACCAGGGAGTGCCTCGCCGCCATCCCCGACACGTCGATCTCCGGGCGCCGAGTGGTGCGCGAACTGACCGACATCATCGCATGGCGCGGCAAACCCGGGCTGATCGTCAGTGATAACGGGACCGAGTTCACCGCCAATGCAATCCTGGCCTGGTGCAAGGACCACGCGATCGAGTGGCACTACATCGCACCGGGCAAGCCGATGCAGAATGGCTATGTGGAATCCTTCAACGGGCGGATGCGGGACGAACTGCTCAACGAGACGCTGTTCCACAGCCTCGACCATGCCCGTGCCGTGATCCGGGAGTGGGCGGAGGATTACAACACCTGCCGCCCCCACTCCTCGATCGGATACCAGACCCCGGCCAGCTACGCGGAAACGATTTTTGCAATGGGGCCAGGCATGCCTGGCCCCATTGCAAACATGGCGCCGAAAGGCATAACCACAACCGTCGAGGCTCTAATCAGAGCTGGATGAAAGTCCCGTGGCAGGTCA
>NZ_LJHZ01000067.1:0-2335 GCF_001296055.1 Novosphingobium sp. AAP93 | reverse complement strand
CTTGAATCAACCAATCACCGTCTGCGCAAGCAATTTAATGGGTCCTGACCCTAGTCCCTTGCTGTTGTAACTTGCGGTACGCTGGTAGACCGAATTTGTCGCCGGGTTTGTCGAGACATAGCCGCTGGCGCTGTATTCGCGGTAGTCCGTCACCCGGCCCATGGCGTCGCGGGTGAAGCGGGCGCGGACGGTATTGCCAATGCTTGTGGATGAGAGATAGCCATCGGCGGAGTAGTTGTAGGTCTCATTATTGACGGTTTCGACAAAATCGTTGGGATAGTGGCCGCCGAAATCAGCCCTGCCGCCGCCAACATTGGCGTAGCTGTAGTTCGTGGAACTCTTGCGGTCTCCTGACAGGAATTTGGGGATTGTTGCACGTGTCAACGTAACCCCGTTTCTGCAGCTCTATAAACGGTTCAGGATCAGCGCGACGCCAGGGACAGCCCGCCCGACCGCGGCATACAATGTAATACAGACAACCCATTGATCCGGCTCGGTTATCTCCCGCCGCATCACCTCGTATTGCAACGCCAGACAGCCCGTAGCACAATGCTTACACAGCAATATCAACCGCTTGACCGCAAACCAGACCAACGGGCGCCGTGTAGGGTGTGCATGCCCTGTTGGTGATCCGGCGCTCGATGATGCGCTTGGGGGGGATAGGGGGCTGAGCGAGATTGATGGGGGATTTGACGGAGGAGACAATAAGTACATTCATTAAAACGGCGCAGTATTTCGACGTTTTTTAGCATCCTAAATTTAACCTACTAATCGCACCAATTCCACTTATGAATCATATTTCCTTCCCATTCGAGATATTTCAATATTGCTGCCAACCTATAATCAATAACATAAATATTATCTGGCCCACCGCCCATGTAAGCGGGCCCCCCTCCATAAAAAGGGTCATTTGCACGTCTTTTGTAATTTATATCGGCCACTCCCGCCAAAGTTTCGACCTGCCCCGTCTCTCCTAAAGCATCCAGAAGGTCAAAATACGTTCGGAAGGTCTCTGCAGCGAGCATTTGCCGTTTCTTCGTGGCAAGGCGCTCCAAAAGCTCAGTAACACCATCGCGCCATTCCCGCCCTTCGAGCGCATCCAACACATGATAGTCTAGAGCAACATCGGCGTACTGACTCTTGTCCTCACGAATGCGAGACAGCCCGTCCTCAGGCAATTTCACTGGCAGATCTAGCAAGTAAGATATGTAGCGAACCAGATTCCAAACATCCCCATAGCCCATGATCGCATCATCATTAAGCCGCCAATCTACAATTGCAGCCAGCATTTTTTGCGATGTGGTCAATGCTGCCTTCATGTCCTCGATAGGCGATTTTCCCTGCCGCCAATAAAGAAGGGCAATTTCAAATTCTTTTTCCAGAGCGACACATAGATTTTGGTAAACTTGCTCGTGCTCGCCTTGCGCAACCATAAGGGCATTAGCAGTAATAATATTATTAAGCTGCAGTCGACGGTTTGCGATCATTTTTTCTGTCTGTTTCATATCGCCATCAAGGTACAATAGTTGCGGGGTGTATACCAGCGCCAGTTAGAGGCAACTGATAGGTTCGGCGGCTACCGTAAAAACTGGTAAAGCTATCAAGGTTTCTCGTGAGGCGTGCATTTTGTAGATCAAAAGCCACGTTACCATGGGCACCGTTGCCGAAATCGATGTATCTTTGCAATCTAGTATCAATGAACCTTGCGGAACCCTGCGTAATGCCCAGTGTGTCGGTGGAAAGTGCAGACAGCGAAGTTTGCGACATGCCACCCTTGGCTTCCCAAATTGCGTAACGCCGCGTCGCGCTGCTTTGCAAGGCTAGGTCGATACCCTGATTCCCACGATACGTCAGCGAAGGCAGGACTTTATCGTAACCCAACCGCAGCCCTTCACGCTGCGCGTAGACCAGTCCCTTCGCCTCGCTAAGCGACCCAGTCTGTTGCACAGCAGCATATAGGTTGCTCCGACTCACCGCGTCGAGTGTCGCTCGGCTTCCGGTAGTAGCAACACTGTCAATGAAGCCCAATCCTAAACGTGCCAAGCCTCCTTCGAAGAGCCCCGGGAGCGCACCAATTCCAAGGGTTGCAACCCCATCGTAAAGGAAATTGACGACGACCCCGCCATCGCCAATTGGTGGATCGTAGATCGGGAATTTGTCTAGCCTTGGAACTCTGAAGCTTCCATCAACGCCAACATTAGCAATCCCAGTATAACCAGCAGCGGCCGCGTCAGTGCAAACCACGCCATTATCAGAGCCTGGATTCAAAGGCTGAGATATGACCTGCCCCCCGTTGGCGCCCTCGATTTGATGTAGAGTCTGCCCCAACGAAGGA
>NZ_LJHZ01000066.1:0-63468 GCF_001296055.1 Novosphingobium sp. AAP93 | reverse complement strand
ACGGTGGCTACCCACTCAGGGAAGCCTTCCTACACCACCCCGTGGGACACAACCCCGCCGACGAGCCATTCATTCATTGACCATTAGGATTTGAGGGCATACATGGGGGCCAACAACACCCCCCAGGCCTAGAGCTTCGGCTTGCCCAATACCGGGGGGTTACTTTTTGGGGCCTCGTCGAGTAATCGATGAGGCCCCATGCATTTCAACAAACTACCAACCACGATCGACGATCAAATCACCCTCCTGATAGAGCGGGGGATGCAGGGTGACCAGTCGCTGATGCGTCGTTGGTTGGAGACGGTCGGGTACGACCGGCTCAGCGCCTACTGGCTGCCCTTCGAGGTTCCTGCAGCGGATGGCCAGACCCGGTCCAAGCAGTTTGCCACGGACCTCCAGTTCGATACGATCGTCGACATTTACGTTTTCGATCGAAAGCTGCGATTGCTGGTCATGGAAGCGATCGAGCGTATCGAGATCGCGTTGCGGGCCCGTTGGACAAACCGACTGGCGCTAGCTCACGGCTCACATGCGCACCTGGATGCCGAGGTATTCCAATCGGGCTATGACCATATTGCATTGCTGTCGGCCCTTGCGAACAGGGCCAAAGATAGCAACGAGGTGTTTGTCGACCATTACCGCCGGAAATATACCGCACCGTTCATGCCGCCGATCTGGATCGTCACGGAGCTGATGACCTTTGGCGAACTCTCCCGTTGGTTTGCCGCCACGAAAGACCCGAAAATCAGGAGCGCGGTGGCCAAGGACCTCGGTCTGCCGTCTCGTGAAGTGCTCGAGGGTACTCTGCAACTGCTCTCCTACATCCGCAATATCTGCGCGCATCACGGCAGGCTCTGGAACCGGCATACCGTCAAGCGGCTGCCGTTGATCAAACGATTCAGCGGCGACCTGGTTATCGGGCAGCTCGAGACTGACAGCGGCATTCAAAATCAGCCTGCGAACCAGATCTACAATGCGCTGGTAGCCCTGATCCATATGCTGCGGCATCAGAGTCAGGACACGACATTCCCGCAGCGGGTAGCTGATTTGATCAAGTCGCGATCGCCAGCCAATCAACGTTCAATGGGATTTCCCGAAAACTGGGAAGCGAGGCCTTGCTGGCAAGGTTGATGTCGTGGATGCGGGTATAAGGCTCTGGACGGGAGCGAGACAGGCTGGAGTGAGGTATGTTGCAGCGCCTATCCGCGATTTCAGGAAAACCGGATTCTGAGTTCGAGGAAATCATTGATCGGTCTATATTAATTGGGAGTGGACAGTCCCGAAATGTCTATCCAGTTATTGGCAGTTTGGGATTCGTAGTCAAAGAGATGAAAAGGCCTTTCCCCCACGCTAACATTGTAGAGTGGATTGTTTGGGGTGCGCTCACGAAGATGGCTGAAGATTACGTCGGAACAAAGTCAAATCCAGAAATTCAACACCTTTTTGCATCATGTCACGCAATCAGTGAGACCGGGAAATTTCTAGTTATGGAGCGCTTGTTCCGGCTGGGAGAAAGCGACTCATTTCACAGGGAGGATTATCCTTCCTGGCTGAATGATATCAAGCCTCCAGCATTCGGTTTGGATACTGCATTTGGCAAGGACGCTTACGGAAAAGTCAAAGTCATGGATTACGCGGAAGTCAATTTCTATGAGGTCCTCAACCCGCTGAACTGCGGATAGGACTGTGTTCTCCAATCTCCTGCGGCCTCATGCCCAACGACGGCTCAAGCCGCCAGCGCCCTATCCAGCACATCGGTGATAGAGTCCGCTGCGATCATTGCCGGCTGGGCTGCAAGATGGGCATAGCGCGCGGTGGTCTGCACTTGGGTGTGGCCCAGAAGCTTGCCGATGATGGGCAGAGAGTGTCCGGCTGCAATCGCCGTCGATGCGAACGTGTGCCGCAGATCATGGATGCGGACTTCGGGAAGTCCGGCTCGTGTCCGCACCCGCTGCCAGAAGGGTTGCAGATCGGTTAAGCGCTGGCCAGGTATTATCCCTGTGATGACCCAAGGGTTGCCAGGTAGGCGAGGGGCATTCTCCAGCAGCTCGCAGGCGGGGCGCCCGAGGAACACCTTCTTCGCCCCCGATTTGGAGTCCGGCAGGTTGAGGGTGCGGGCTTGGAGATCCACATAGTCCCACTGCAAGGTCATGATCTCGCTCAGGCGGCATCCGGTGTAGATGAGCAGCCTGATGGCGAGGATGGCAGACGGCATCTCGCGGCCTTCCTGCTCTACCTCGCGCAGCACGTTTCCAAGATGCTTGATCTCGTCCAGGCTCAGGTAGCGCTCGCGTTTCACCTCGGGGTATTTCTGGATCAGACGGCGCGGGTTGCTCCCATCGGGCCGCAGGCCCCAAAGCTCGGCCAGATTGAACATCTTGGAGATGATCTCGAGGCAGCGGTTTGCCTCATAGGGAATGTGCCGCAGGTCATGATGGAATTTGGTGACTTCAGCACGCGTGATTTCCGTGACCAGTATCTTCCCCAGTTTGGGCAGGATGAATTTGGCGAGCGAGCGCCGGTAGCCCTTGGCGGTGCTTTCCTTAACTCGCAGCGAGATGTGCTGCTGGTCAAACCTTGCGGCGAGGTCCTCGACCAATAGCGCCGTGCGCTTGGCCTCTCGGTCGGCGGCGGGGTCTTTGCCACTTCGGGCATCAGCTAAGATGGCGAGAGCCCGGCTGCGTGCCTGTTCGGTGGTAAGGACGGTGCTCGGGCCGAGTGAGATCCGGCGAGATCGCCGCCCAGCGCGATACTGGACGATGTATTGTCGGCGCCCTGATGGCAGAACCCGCAGGCCAAGGCCCGGGATGTCCTCATCCCAGATGTAATATTCCTTGTCCCTTGGGGCGGCCGCCTCGACCGCGCGTTTGGTTATCTTGGTCATGTCCGTGTCACTTCTGTCGATCGGATTTGTGACCGCGGCTGGCTGGTTGCACCCTGGTGGTTGGCGGCCCACCTCGATGCGACCCGACTTGCCTTGGCCGACGCAACGGGTGCTGATCAGTGCCTTTTAAGTCAACGAACATATTGAAAAAAAGTAATAAAAGGAAAATAGACGTAATCGGGCGTATGGGGTGAGAGAGCCCGAAGGCTGCCCCGTCGGCCATTCGTTCGAATCGCCGACTGCATTCCGGCAACCTTCGCCGAACGTGCCGTAAGCACTGTGGAAGCAAGAGGGGGCAAAGAGGGGCCAATGTCGTCGCAATCGTGCGGGGGAGGGGGCCGCTAGACATTCGCCCATCTGTCGGTAATGTCGCACTTATGTCGGTTGCGGAGAGATGCATCTAAGCTATTGAAAATGCAGCTCATAACCTGAAGGTCGTAGGTTCAAATCCTACCCCCGCAACCACACAGCATAACACACACGCCGCTCCACACACGCACGTGCGCCTTTCTTGTGTCCAACGCAGACGCGGTTAAGTCAGGCGGTCAACCGCGATATTGATGCGGTTCAAGGCCTATCGCACCTGGCGCTTCGATCTCGAATAGCGCCCCCGCCAACGTATCGTTCGGTCGGCCATCTCCGGCGGACGTTGCGAACATCCGCGTCAGGTCCGCGCCAGCGAAGCAGACGTTGGTGATCTGCGGCGTAGGCAGCGCGATCTCGCGGTCCAGCATGCCATCGGGATGGAACCGAGCGATTCTGCCACCGCCATAGAACGCGATCCACAGACCGCCATCCCGGTCGCAGGTCATGCCATCCGGCGAGCCGGTTGTTCCATCGAAATGCAGGTGTGGTTCGCGCGGACCCAGACTGCCCTCGGCATTCAATGCGTACTTCCACACCTGTCCGATGCGGCTGTCGGTGTGGTAGAGAACCGTTCCATCGGGGCTCAGTGCCGGGCCATTGGCGATGGTAATTCCATCATCGTGACGGCTGATCGTGCCATCCGGGTCAAGGCGGTAGAGCGCGCCCGTTGGCGGCCAGTTTGTGGCCGGCTGCTCGAGGAATGGCATCGATCCAGCCCAGATCCGGCCATGCGCATCCGCCTTGGCATCGTTCAAGCGATTGCCGGGGCGCTCGGGCTGCGGATTGGCGATCAGCTCCAAATGGAACGGATCAAGATCGAGGCGGTAAAAGCCCGACGCGAGACCGACGACAAAGCCACCCGCCGCCCGCTCGATGATCCAGCCGATCGCCTCGGGCATGTCCCAATGGCAGATCGCATCATCGGCAAGGCTCATGCGCCACAACTTGCGGCCGAGAATGTCGGTCCAGAACAGGGCGTTCTCGCGCGCGCTCCAGAGGAGGCCCTCGCCGAGGATATCGCACGTGTCGCGGGGGATGGCGCGGACAGCCGTCATGGCTCAGTGGCTGTCGCGCGGGAGGCCGTGGGTCTGGGCGATCCGCTGGTATTGGACCGCGGACTCGATGACAGCCCCGCCGGGATACTGGCCGGTGATCTGGCGGTGGAGTTCCTGCCAGGGCGTTTGCGGCGCGGGAATGGCGACCCCGCCGCCGCCGAGCGCCTCGCGGCGGCGCTGGAGTTCATCCTCCGGCACGAGCATTTCGGCGGTGCGGCGCTTGAGGTCGATCCGGATGCGGTCGCCGGTTCGGAGCAGGGCAAGTCCGCCGCCAACGGCAGCCTCGGGCGCGGCATTGAGGATCGAGGGGCTGCCGGAGGTGCCGGACTGGCGACCGTCGCCGATGCACGGAAGCGCATCGACACCGGCGCGGATCAAGGCCGCCGGAGCACGCATGTTGACGACCTCGGCACCGCCCGGATAGCCGATCGGTCCGACGCCGCGGATGACCAGCATGCAGGTCTCGTCGATGTCGAGGTCGGGATTGTCGATATTGGCGTGATAGTCTTCCGGCCCTTCGAACACGATCGCCCTGCCTTCGAATGCATCGGGATCGTCAGGGTTGGAAAGATAGCGTGCGCGGAACGCGTCGGAAATGACGCTTGTCTTCATCACAGCGGCTTCAAAGAGATTACCCGAAAGCACGGTCAGCCCCGCGTTGGGGAGCAATGGCTCCGCGAGCGGCTTGATCACGCGGGTATCCGCAATCTGGGCGTCGGCGTAGTTTTCGGCGAGAGTGCGCCCATTGCAGAACAAGGCGCTGCCATCGAGCAGCCCTGCTCGCAGCAGTTCACCGACCACAGCAGGGACCCCTCCGGCGCGGTAGTAATCCTCCCCGAGGTATTCGCCCGCCGGCTGCAGGTTGACCAGCAGCGGAATGCCCGCGCCATGATCCTGCCAATCGTCCAGCGTGAGGTCGACGCCCATGTGGCGCGCGATGGCGTTGAGGTGGATCGGGGCGTTGGTCGAACCGCCGATGGCACTGTTGACGCGGATCGCGTTGAGGAACGCCGTGCGCGTCATGATGTCCGAAGGCTTGCGATCGGCCTTGACCATTTCGACGATGGCAAGGCCGGTCTCGTAAGCGGCCTGCTGGCGATCACGATAGGGGGCAGGGATCGCCGCCGAGCCGGGCAGCGCCATGCCGAGTGCTTCGACGAGCGAATTCATCGTCGTCGCGGTGCCCATCGTGTTGCAAAAGCCGGTCGAAGGCGCGGATGAGGCGATCAGTTCGATAAAGCCGCGGTAGTCGATCTCGCCCGCCGCGAGGAGTTCGCGCGCTTTCCAGATGATCGTGCCCGAACCGGTGCGTTCGCCTTTGAACCAGCCGTTGAGCATGGGGCCGACCGAAAGCGCGATGGCCGGAATATTGACCGTTGCCGCGGCCATCAGGCAGGCGGGCGTCGTCTTGTCGCAGCCGACGGTGAGGACGGTGCCGTCGAGCGGGTAGCCATAGAGCACTTCGACGAGCGAGAGGTAGGAGAGGTTGCGGTCGAGGGCTGCGGTGGGGCGCTTGCCGGTCTCCTGGATGGGGTGGATCGGAAACTCGATGGGAATGCCGCCTGCGTCACGGATCCCGTCGCGGATGCGTTCGGCCAGCACGAGATGGTGGCGGTTGCAGGGCGCGAGATCGCTGCCGGTCTGGGCAATGCCGATGATCGGCCGATCGGATTGCAGCTCCGCCACGGAGAGCCCGAAGCTGAGATAGCGCTCGAGATAGAGCGCGGTCATATCGGGGTTGCTTGGATTGTCGAACCATGCGCGCGACCGCAGGCGGGGAGCGCTGGATCCGTTGTTCTGTTCTGTCATGCGAAATCTACCCCAACTCGGTTTTGTTCAGCCTGCGAGCTTGGCAAAGGCTCCACCAGCCTCGACCGAGCTCACCTCGGGAATGCCCGTGCCCGGCGATCATTCCCATTGTTCCACACCATGCGCCTGCCCAACGGTCCGGCAAAGGGCGGTCTCCTGCCGCCATGATCCGGAACCGAGTTTTCGCCGCTTCAGCAATGATGACGCAACATCATCCGCTGTGCGATAGCCAATTTCTTCATTATAGCATATATATCAGATAAAATATTCCCAACAGGAGATACCCATGGGTGAACGCATCAGGCTGGCGCTGGTCGGCATCGGCAAGATCGCTCGCGATCAGCATCTTCCGGCCATTGCCGCCGACGCGGGATTCGAGCTTGCCGCAGCAGTGAGCCGCAATGGACGCGTCGAGGGCGTGCCGAATTTCACCGATATTGCGGCGCTGATCGAGAGCGGTCTGCCGGTCGACGCGGTCTCGCTGTGCACGCCGCCGGTGGGGCGGCACCGGATTGCGGCGCAGGCGCTGGCGGCGGGCAAGCATGTCATGCTGGAAAAGCCGCCGGGTGCAACTCTGACGGAAGTGCATCAGTTGCAGGTGCAGGCGCGCGGGGCCGGTCGCAGCCTGTTTGCGACGTGGCATTCGCGCCATGGGGCGGGCGTTGCCGGAGCGGCGGCATGGCTGGCGGACAAGCAGATCCGGCGGGTGGACATTGTCTGGCACGAGGACATTCGCGTCTGGCACCCGGGGCAGGAATGGATTCTGGCCGCAGGCGGGCTTGGCGTGTTCGATCCCGGTATCAACATGCTGTCGATCCTGACGGCGATCCTTCCCGGTCCTCTGCGGCTGGCGGGCGCACGGCTCATCTTTCCAACCGGGCGAGATGCGCCGATTGCCGCCAGCCTTGAAATGATTCACGACGAGACCGCACCTGTTATCGCCGATCTCGATTTCCATGCGACCGGGACACCGCGCTGGGACATCGTGATCGAAGCAGACCGCGGCACGCTCCTGCTGAAGGATGGCGGCGCGCGGCTGTGGATCGACGGGGCGGAGCAGGTTGGCGACGCGATCGGCGAATATCCGGCGCTTTATCGGCGCTTTGCGCAGCTGGTTGCTGCTGGGGAAAGCGATTGCGACCTGCGCCCGATGACGCTGGTGGCTGATGCGTTCCTGCTGGGCGAACGGACCGAAACCGATCCGTTCGCCTTCTGAGGTTCAGGCCGAGCGCCAGATCGAGAGGTCTCGCGGGCCGACGGTGCGGGCGCCGAGCAGGAATTCCGCGCCTTCAGGGGCAGGTGCTTCGGTGGGTTCCGCGCCGTAATTGATCGCGAACGTGAGGTCGCCCCGGCGGCGGATGCGCAGCATGCCGGTGAGCGGCGTGGTTTGGAGCCCGGCTTCGGCGGCCATCGCGGCGACCACGGCATCGAGCGCGGCATCTTCGACGAGCGTCGCGAGGTAGTGGACCTTGCCGTGGCGGACCATCGCAGGGCTGCCGTCCTCATAGCGGCCGAGGACGGTGCAGTCGCCGGGATCAATTGATTCGCGCCAGATGCCGCTGACGTAGGACGCATTGCCGATGGCGATCGAGCCGGGGCAATCGGGGCGCAGAGTTTCGACCGCCAGCACGCGGATCGGCACCAGCGGACGCAGGCGGCCGGGAGCGAGGCCTTCCGGGATGGTGACGTCATGGGTCTTCGCACCCGAGCGCGGGCCGATCAGCACGAGGCCGTCTGCGGCCTGCAGGCGTGCAGCGGCTTCCGGGGTCGGCAGGGCGAGCGCGGGGACGAGAACCATGGCGTAACCGCTGAGGTCCGCGCCGGGGGCGACGAAATCGACATCGAGGCCGAGACGGCGGGTCGCGCCGTACCAGGCGGTGAGGATCTTCTGGTAATCGTAGCCGCGGCCCTGCTGCTCGATCTGGCCGAGCCAATCGGATTCGTGGTCGATCACAATGGCGACCGGCGCCTTGGTGGGAGCGGGCAGTTCGATCCGGCTCAGTTCGGCGTGGAGCTGCTCGACTTCGGGCCAAGCTTCCGCATGCGTGCAATCGGGGCGGAGCAGACCGGCGTGCATCTGCTCCTGCGCATAGGGCGCCTGCCGCCAGCGGAAGAAACTGACCACCGCCGCGCCATGGGCGAAGGCTTCCCACGACCACAGGCGGACCATGCCGGGGGCGGGGCGAGGGTTGTGGTTGGCCCAGTTCACCGGGCCGGGCTGCTGCTCCATGATCCAGAACGGACGGCCGGTGAGGCCGCGCGTCTGATCGAACAGGATACCCTGAAAGTCCGGGTGGCCGGTGCGCATGAGCGGGGCGAAATCGGCAGGCGAGGACTTGGCGAGCGCGAGATCGGCGCGGCCGAGCGGGTAGTTGTCGTAAGCCGCGAAATCGAGATCGGCGGCGAGCGCGTGGTTGTCGACGCCGGTTTCGGGCATCGGGATGAAGTTGTGGGTCACCCAGCGGCCCGGCGAATGGGCGCGGATGATCGCGATCATGTCGGCGTGGAAGCGCACGACCATGTCGGAGGAGTAGCGGCGCCAGGCCATGCGGTGCGCCGGGCTGGTTTCGGTGACGGCACCGACCGGCATCTCGATCTCTTCGAAGCTGCGGTATTCCATCGACCAGAATACGTTGCCCCACGCCGCATTCAGCGCGGCGATGTCGGCGTACTGCTCGCGGCACCACGTGCGGAAACCGGCGTGCGCGGCGGGGGAGGCGCTGATCGCGGTGTTGTGGCAGCACAGCTCGTTGTCGGTCTGCCAGCCGGCGACATAGGGGTTCTCACCATAGCGCTCGGCAACGGCGGTGCTGATGCGCATGGCTTCGCGGTGCCAGACGGGGCTGGAGAAATCGGTGTGGCGGCGCGAGCCGAAGCCGCGGGTGCGGCCGGTTTCGGGATCGACCGGGAGAATCTCGGGATACATGTCGATCAGCCACTTCGGCGGCGTGGCCGTGGGCGTGCACATCACGACCTTCAGCCCGGCATTGCCCAGCGTTTCGATCGCGCGGTCGAGCCAGTCCCATTCGAAGCGACCGGGATCGGGCTCGATCCGGCTCCAGGCGAACTCGGCGATGCGGACATAGGTGAGGCCGAGCGCGGCCATGCGCCGGGCGTCATCCTCCCACCATGCTTCGGGCCAGTGTTCGGGATAGTAGCAGACGCCAAGCATGCTGTTTCCTTCGGGATCGTCAGGGATTCGAATTAAGGGTTGCAGGGCGGCGCTGGTCGGCGGTAACCCGGCACGGCTCAATTATCATATAAATCCATCTTTGCCACCGAAAGGTCGTCCATGGCTGCCCCCCTTTCCGCCGCCTATCGCCTTGATGGCGCAAACGTCTCGCTGGTGGTGGAGATCATCGCCGAGGTTCCGGCGGTGCGCTATTGGGGGCCGCGGCTGCCGGATGACCTTGATCCGGCAGAGCTCTCCGCGCTGGCAGCGCGGGCGGAGGCAAATGCTTCGCCGGCTTATGAGGCGCCGCTCGCGCTGACGCCGCAGGCGGGGCAGGGCTTTCCGGGGAGGCCGGGGCTGACCGCGCATCGTGGCGGGCTGGACTGGGCGAGCTATGCATTGCTGGTGGACGTGGAGCAGGCGGCGGACCGCTTGGTCTTCACAAGCCGTGACGATGCGCATGGGCTGGAGTTGGTGCACGATCTTCAGCTTTCCGGCGATGTGCTCGCGGCAACGACGCGGTTGACGAACATCGGGGCAGAGGCGCTGCAAGTCGATCACCTCGCCGCGCCGGTCATTCCGCTGCCGGGCTTTGTCGGGCAGATCATCGGTTTCGAAGGCCGCTGGTCGGGTGAGTTTCAGCTGCGGCGTCAAGACCTTGGCATGGGCACATGGCTGCACGAGAATCGGCGCGGGCGGACGAGTCATGATGCGTTTCCCGGGCTGCTGGCGACCGAACGCGACGCAAATGAGACGCGCGGGCTGGCCTTTGGCTTCCACCTTGGTTGGAGCGGGAACCACCGGCTTTCGGTCGAAACGCTGGCTGATGGACGGCGTTCGGTGGCAATGGAAGCGCTTTTTATGCCGGGCGAGATTTCGCTGGCGCCGGGTGAGAGCCTGACTACGCCGGCGATCTTTGCGACGGTTTCGGATGCCGGTTTGGGCGCTGTTTCGCGGCATTATCATGCCTTCTTGCGCGCGCGGCCCGAGCACCAGCGTCTGCGCGCGAAGCCGCGGCCGGTGCACTACAACAGCTGGGAAGCGGTTTACTTCGATCACGATCCGCAGGTCTTGATGGCGCTGGCCGAGAAGGCGGCGGCGGTCGGTGTCGAGCGGTTCGTGCTCGATGATGGCTGGTTTGGCAGCCGCCGGAGCGACCGCGCGGGGCTGGGAGACTGGCAGGTGAGCCCTGATGTCTATCCGCAAGGGCTGGGGCCGCTGATCGACAAGGTGCGCGCGCTCGGTATGGAGTTCGGGCTGTGGGTCGAGCCGGAAATGGTCAATCCGGACAGCGACTTGTTTCGCGCGCATCCCGAATGGGTGCTGGGGACGCCGCCTGCGCCGCAGATCCCGTTCCGGCATCAGCTGGTGCTCGATTTCGGGCGGCCAGAGGTGCGCGAGCGGATGTACGCGGACGTGGCGACGCTGCTGGAGGAATATCCGATCGCCTACCTCAAGTGGGACATGAACCGCGATCTCAGCCAGCCCGGCGGAGCGGATGGGCGCGCGGGGGCAACGGCGCATGTGCTGGGGCTCTATGAAGTACTGGATCGGCTGCGCGCGAGTTATCCGGCTGTCGAGATCGAAAGCTGCGCATCGGGCGGTGGGCGTGCGGACTTCGGCATTCTGGCGCGGACGGACCGGGTGTGGACAAGCGACAGCAACGATGCGCTCGACCGGCTTTCGATCCAGCGCGGGTTTTCGCATTTCTTCCCGGCGGAACTGATGGGCGCGCATGTCGGGCCGACGCGCTGCCATATCACCGGGCGGGTGCTGTCGATGCCGCTGCGGGTGGCGACGGCGCTGTTCGGGCATATGGGGATTGAGGCTGATCTGCGCGCGCTGGATGCCGAGGAAACCGCCGACCTTGCTGCCGGGGTGGCGCTGCACAAGGCGCACCGCGATCTGATCCACACCGGTGCGCTGCACCGGATCGATGCGGCGGAGGGCGTGAATGCCTTTGCCGTGATGGCGGAGGACGGCGGCGAGGCGCTCGTTTCCTACACGATGCTGACCGAGCAGCGCGGCTATTTCGCTGAGCCGCTACGTTTGGCGGGGCTAAATCCCGCGGCGGAATATGACCTCAAGGCGGTCTGGCCGCTGCGCCTGAAAGCGGAATGGCCGCTCAAGCAGGGCGGGCGGTTTCGGGGCGCCGCGCTGATGCAGGCCGGGTTCCACCCGCCGCGCCTCCATCCGGGCACGGCGGTGATCCTGCACCTGAAGCGCTAGAGCGCCTTGTAGGCCGCGATAAAGGCCGCGGCGCGCTTGGCAAGGGCCTCGGGCGTGATTCCGGGGCTGTAGAGCGCCGAGCCGATGCCGAACCCGGCAGCACCGACGGCGTGCCAGGGCGCCATCGTTGTCGGCGAAATGCCGCCGACGGGGAGCACGGCGGTGCCTGTGGGCAGGACCGTGCGGATGGCCTTGAGCACGGCAGGGCTGGCGGCTTCGGCAGGGAACAGCTTGAGCGCGCGGGCGCCCGCTTCGAGCGCGGCAAAGGCCTCGCTGGGGGTCTGGAAGCCGGGGACGGCGATCAGACCGCGTGCGGCAGCGGCGGAAATGACCGCGGTGTTGGTGTTGGGCGAGACGATCAGGGTCCCGCCGACCTCCGCAACCGCTTCGACCGCAGCGACATCGAGCACGGTGCCCGCGCCGACCAGCGCGCGGCCTTCAAGGCGCTTCGCGAGGCGCGCGATGCTTTCGAGCGGACAGGGAGAGTTGAGCGGGACTTCGATCAGGGTGAACCCGGCTTCGACGAGCACATCGCCGATATCGTCCGCCGTTTCGGGCGTCAGGCCGCGCAGGATCGCGACAAGCGGCATCGCGGCAAAGGCGTCGTTGAAGGCATCGGCAGTGGTCATGCAAGCAAGCTCCAGATCTGGGTAATTCCGGCGAGGAAGGCGGCGTGGCTGTCGACCAGCCGGGCCTTGCAGCCGAGTTCATTGAGTGCGGCGAGGTAGAGCGCACCGAGCGCGGGGGAGGCGAGGACGTCGACGCCGTCAGCCGGGGCGCCTGCGAAATCGCTGTCCAGTCGGGCCGAGCAGTCGCTGCCGATGAGGAGACCGCTGACGTAGGAGGCCTGATCGGCCCGGTCGCGCTTGCCGAGCACGAGCGAAGCGCGGGCGCCGAACAGCTTGGCGAGGAGATCACCGCCGCGGGCGGCCGCGACGCCATTGCGGAATGACGCACCGGGTTCAACCGCGCCATCAAGTCCATCGGCGAGGAGGCCGCCATTGCCGAGCTGAGCGAAGATCTCGCCGGTCATGGCCGTGGTGAAATCGACGAGCTCTCCGCCTGCCAGCCGTGCCCACTTGGCGTGCGTGCCGGGCTGGCAGAGCCATGAATCGGGGTTTACGAGACCGGCGGCGGCAGCGCCCAGCAACTGCACTTCCTCGCCGCGCATGATGTCGGCGCGGCCGTCGCTAACGCGCGAGACGCCCGGAACGATGGCGGTGCGGCCGCGTTCCACCCAGTGAACTGCATGCGCGATAGCGGCGAGGCTGGCGGGTGCGGGGACGTAGCCGGCATCGACCCAGCCGCGGTTGGAGCCGACCATGCCGGCGCAAAGCATTGGCAGATCGCCCCAGCGCGCGCGCATCGCGGCGGCTTCGGCGGGAAAACTGCTGCCGCCCATGTTCAGGATTCCGCGGTCATCCTGCGCCGTATCCAGTATGGTTCCGTCTGCCGCGAGCACGAAGACGCGGCGGTTGGTCGAGCCCCAATCGACAGCGAGCAGGGTGGCTTGCAAGGGTATCTCCGATCAGGTGTTTACGTAATTATCATATCTATCTGACTTTGATGTCAGGAGGAATTGAATTATGCGCTCCAAATGCGTAATCGTTAGCAGGCTTGGTGAACAGGAAAGTCAGCGCCATCACGACCGACACCTTCCCTAACGAAATGCGTACCAGCCTCGGCCGGAATCTGACGTATGGTCTGCTCGATGTGATCGGGCGCGGCATCGTGATCGGCGAGTATGATAATGTAGCGTTTCCGACCGAAGCCGAACTGGCCCGCAAGCATGGTGTGAGCCGTGCGGTGACGCGCGAGGCGGTGAAGATGCTGACGGCCAAGGGCCTGCTGAGCGCGCGGCCCCGGCAGGGGACGATCATCCAGCCGCAATCCTCGTGGAACCTGTTCGACAGTGACGTGCTGCACTGGCTGCTCGAGCGCAAATTCTCGGTCGAGCTGCTGCGGCACTTCAACCAGCTGCGTGTAGCAATCGAGCCGGAGGCGGCGGCACTGGCGGCGATGCAGGCGACCGAGCAGGAATGCGCGGCGATGGGCGCCGGGCTGGCGCGCATGGTTGCCGCCGAAGCGGGGGCGGACAATACGCTGGCGGCGGACATTGCGTTCCATGTCGCGGTGCTCGAAGGCTCGGGCAATCCGTTCTACAAGCAGTTTCGCGACATGGTGGCGAGCGCGCTGGCGACGTCGATCCATTTCACCAACCGGATCAAGGGCCGCACCGCCAGCATCGAGGATCACCGCGCGGTCTATGACGCCATCCTGCGCCGTGACAGCGATGGCGCACGCTGCGCGATGCGACGGCTGATCGGCGATGTGCTCGAACTTATCGGCGAGGCCGAGGCGACGGCCAGCGCCTAGATGTAGGTGACGTCGGGCGCCGGGGGGGCCGTGCGCTGCCAGAAGCGGACGAGACTTGCCCGCTTGCCGAAGACCAGCCGGTTCACCGCCAGCGAGAACGCGATCGAGGACCACAGCGTCACGAACATCAGGTGGATGTAGTGCAGGCCGAACGGCGCGTGGACGAAGGTGAAGTAAGCATAAAGCGAGATGCCGAACAGCACCGCGCCGATGGCCGCGCGGGCATCGACATCGCGGAACAGCAGGCCGACGATGAAGGCCGAGAGGATCGGCATCGAGAACAGGCCGTTCAGCTGCTGCAGCAGATTGATGATGCTGACGGCGTTGGAATAGACCGGGATCAGCGCGACGGCGATCAGGATCAGCACGGCTGACGTCACGATGTTGAGCGTGCGGACGCTGGCCTTGGGGTTCACGTACTTCTGGTGAATGTCGCAGATGTAGAGCGCGGCCGAGGAGTTGAGGATCGCGACGAAGTGGGTCGCGACGCTGGTGACAAGGATCGCGGCAAAGGTACCCGCCAGCCAGCCGGGGAGGACATTGCCGACGAGCTTGCCGAACGCGGCATCGTGGACATTGCCGTAGAGCTTGTAGGCGACGATGCCGGGCAGGACGACAATGGCCGGGACGATCATCAGGCGGATCACGGCGGCGGCAAGCACGCCCTTCTGCGCTTCGCGTACCGAGGGTGAGGCCATCGCACGCTGGGTGATCGCCTGGTTGGTCGACCAGTAGAAGATCTGGATGAACAGCATGCCGGTCAGCAGCGTGTGCCAGGGGATCGGCGAGTCATTGCCGCCGATCAGCGTGAGGCGTTCGGCCGGGATGCCCGAGAAATCGAAGCCGATCGCCTGCAGCGAAAGGAACACCAGCAGCAGGCAGATGAACAGCAGGCTGGCGCCGCTGAAGGTTTCGGAAATCGCAACGGCGCGCAGGCCCCCGAGTACGCCATAGCCTGCGCCCAATGCGGCGATGCAGAAGCCGACCATGACTAGCGGCAGATCGATCCCGAACACGCTGCGTAGGAACAGCGCGCCGGTGTAAAGCGCGCTCGGCATCGAGATGAACAGGTTGCCGAACAGGAACAGCGTAGAGATCATCGTGCGGATGCGGTCGTCGTTGTAGCGCCGCTCGAGCAGCTCGGTCGTCGTGACGCACTGGTAGCGGTAGTAGATCGGCACGAAGACGAAGGCGAGGATAAGCAGGCCGAACACCGCGGCAAGCTCCCACCACGCGAGGAGCAGCATCTGGTTGCCGTTGGCGCCGACGAGCTGTTCGGTGCCGAGGTTGGTGATCGTGATCGAGCCGGCAACGTAGATCCAGGTGAGGCTGCCGCCGGCGAGGAAGAACTCGCGGTCCTCGTTCTGGCTGTGGGCATGGCTGGCGCGCGTGCGCCACCAGGTGAGACCACCGACCAGCAGGATGACAAGTGCGAAGGCGAGCAGCTGGGTGCTGCTGCCGATGGAGACGGCGGCGACCGGGGCGGCGGCGCTCATGCCCGGTGCGTCCGAGAGATCAGCGCGGACGCGGTGATAGGCTTTACCGGGATCTGTCCTGCCATGGCGTCTCTCGCTGAACGGGATAATATCGCATTTATCATATCACGGCTGCTACGCCTCCGGCGCGGCGAGGGCAAGCCCGTGTGTATCGCGGGGCGAATCACAAATGAAGCTGCACCGCGCTGCGGCTGATCGGGCGCTCGCCGTGGGCGTTGTGGAGCTGTTCGAGCCGGGTGAGCTGGCCGAGGCTGTGCATGACCGCGTGGATCGCACCGAGATGGCCATCGCGGTGAAGCCTTAGCAGTGCCGCATCATCGAGCGTTTCAAGCGCGAGCGGGTCGACGGTGTAGGCACCCTCGATATCCTGCTGGTGCTGGTCGGCATGGTGGAGCGTGATCGTCATCGGCGTGACGAGGCGCGCGGCGGTGATGGCGCTGATGAACGCGGCGGTCTTTTCGGCATCGGTGCGCATGGTCTGGAGGAGCGCGCGGCGGCCTGCAAGGAAAGGGGTTTCGGCGCCGCTTGCATCGAACAGTGCATGGCCGGAACCGGCGCCGATCAGGCTGCTGGTCTCGTCGATGCAGAGTTCCGGCTCGCCGCCTTCGGGCGCGCCGAGGTAGAACGGCAAGCGCATCACGTTGAGGGGGAGGTAGGTGGCGGCCCAGTTGCCGCCGAGCACGTAGAGGTTGCGGTTGGCGGCAAAGCCGAACAGCGCGACGAGGCGGAACTGGCCGGTGGCGCCGTCCTTGATGAGGACGATGGGATAGTCGCACAGGGCGAGCGGGATTTCGCTGAAGCCGAGGGGGACATGGCCGAGACCGGAAGCGGCGGCGAGATCGGTGCCTTGCCCGATGGTCAGGCTGGCATGGCGTTCGCGGCGAATCGCGGCGAGGGTGGCGCCGCTCATACCGCCTGGAACCCGTGCACGCGGACCGCATCGAGCAGCGCACGGTGCGAGGGGAGCGCGGCGAGCGCCTGCTCCTGCTGGCGCTGCGTGGCCATGAAGCAGCGCTGCGCGAGCGCGGCTTCGGCGGTGACCTGGCTGCCTTCGGCGAGATTGCATTCGAAACCCATGCCGTGGAGCACGTACTGGTAGCTGGGCCAGGAGAACACTTCGGGCTGATGCGGGAAATCCTGCGGGCCGGGCGGCAAGTGGCGCCAGAGTTCGAGTTGCTCCAGCAGGCGGTCCGGCACGGTCGCGGGATCGCGGTTGTCGCGCCAGAAGGCGGTGTCCTCGCGCTTGGTGAGGACATAGTGGAGCTTGAGGAAATCGATGATACGCGCCCAGTGGTGCTCGAACGCGGCGTTGAACTGGCGGGCGAGCGGGGCCATCACGGCGCGGCTTTGCGGCAGGCGCTCGGTGATGAAATCGACCGCGGTCTCGATCAGCATCAGCGCCGAGGCTTCGAGCGGTTCGAGGAAACCGTTGGCAAGGCCGACCGCGACGCAGTTCTTTTCCCAGAAGCGCTGGCGGTGGCCGGAGCGGATCGGGATGCGGCGGGTATCGAGCCCTTCGGCGACGGGGCCGAGGTAGGCGCGCAGGGTCGCCTCGGCCTCGTCATGGCTGGTGTGGCGGCTGGAATAGACATAGCCGGTGCCACGCCGAGTGGGGAGGCCGATGTCCCAGATCCAGCCCGCGCCTTGCGCGGTGGAGTTGGTCTGGCTGGCGACGGGATCGTCCTCGTGCTCGTAGGGCACCTGCAGCGCGACGGCGTGGTCTGCCAGCAGAACGTCACCGCAATCGATGAAGGGCACGCCGTAGGTCTGGCCGATCAGGAGGGCGGCGAATCCGGTGCAGTCGACGAAGAAATCGCCGGCGAGGAACCCGGTTTGCTTCGCTTCGACGCCGGTGACGAAGCCCGCGTCATCGACTTTCACACCGGTCACGTCGTCGGTGATGTGGCGCACGCCGAGCTTCTCGACACAGTGCTTCTTGAGCAGCGCAGCGAACTTCACAGCGTCGAGATGGTAAGCGTAGTTGGCGAGGCCGACATATTCGGCGGTGCTGATCGACTTGGGGGCAAGGCCCGCATCGCACAGCGCGGACTGGAAATCGACCGCGTGCGCGAAATCCGTACCCGCGCCGTCCTGCCGCCTGAGCCAGTGCGCGGAGAGGTTTATCTGAGTCGCGGCCTGCGGCGGGTTGAGCGGGTGATAATACGAATCGCCCGGCTCGCCCGTCACCCAGCCGGTGAAGCGCGCGCCCTGCTTGAAGGCGGCATCGCACGAGCGGAAGAATTCGGTCTCGGAAATCCCGATCTTGCGCAGCGTGTTGCGCATCGTGGGCCAGGTGCCCTCGCCGACGCCGATGGTGCCGATGGTCTCGGATTCGATGAGGGTGACCGAAACCCCGTTCTCGCCTCCCGGGCGGTGTGCTGCGGCGATGCGGGCAGCGGCAATCCAGCCGGCCGAGCCGCCGCCGACGATCACCACCTGCCGAACCCTGTCGTTCATGTCCTGCTCCCTAGACCCTTGTTTCTGCTGCCTTGCACGTCTTGGCAAGGCAGCGGTTCGTCGAAATCAGGTGCAGCAAATAAGCACCACTGCCTAGGCAATCCAGCTGCCCGAAAAACTTTCATTTGATTTATCTGATAAAACATATCAGTCAAATCTGTAACGGCGCGGGCATCCGCGTCGAAGCACTTGGCACGTCTCGACCGGCCACGGCGGGCGTCAACAAGGGGAGAGCCAGATTATGTCTCGTTTCAAGAGTTTAAACGCTATGGCGCGGATGCGCAGCCAAGCTCTGGCGTGCTGCAGCGCGCTGGCCATCGTGGGTGGTGCAGCCCCCGCATTCGCGCAGGACACGCTTGCCGGTGCCTCTTCGGAGCCCGAAGCGATCGTGGTGACCGGTATCCGCAGCTCGCTGCGCAGCGCGGCAGGCATCAAGAAGAACTCGCTCGCCATCGTCGACGCGATCAGCTCGGAAGACCTCGGCAAGTTCCCGGATACCAACGTTGCCGAATCGCTGCAGCGCATCCCGGGCGTCGCGATCGACCGCAGCAACGGTGAAGGCCGCTTCGTAACGGTGCGCGGTTTCGGTCCGGCGTTCAACACCGTCCTGGTCAACGGCCGTACCTTCGCGAGCGACAACCAGGGCCGCGAATTCTCGTTCGACCTTCTGGCGGCTGAACTGATCAGCGGCGCCGAAGTCTACAAGAGCTCGCAGGCCCGCCTGCAGGACGGTGGCATCGGCGCGACGCTCAACGTGAAGACGCCGCGTCCGCTCGACCTTGGCGGCTTCAAGGCGGTCGTTTCGGCCAAGGGCCAGTACGAGCGCAACAGCAAGAGCGCGACGCCGCAGGCCTTTGGCCTGATCAGCGACACTTTCGCTGACGACACGTTTGGCGTGCTGGCCTCGATTTCGTACCAGAAGCGCGATGCGCAGACCCGCTTCATTCAGAACCGCGGGTACATTCCGCGGACGACAGTCGGCCCGGCTGCCAACCCGCTGTTCACCAATGTCTTCGCGCCGCGCAACCAGGACGTCGGCCAGGATGACCAGCAGCGCGAACGCATCGGCGTGACCGGCACCGCGCAGTACCGCCCGAACGATCAGCTGACCTTCACGGTCGACGGCCTCTACAACCAGTTCAATGTGAACTCGCGCGTGCAGGCACTCGGCAGCTGGTTCGAGCCTTCGAGCTACACGGCGGCAGCGATCGATTCGAACCGTACGATCACTTCGCTGACCACGAACGGCAACGCCGACCTGATCCAGACCTCGAACAACCGTTTCGTGAAGACCTACGCGTTCGGCGGCAATGTCGAATGGAAACCCAATAGCAACCTGACGGTAAAGGCCGACGTTTCGTGGTCGCGCGCGAAGGATTCGGCCGGTGGCCGCAACTACTTCACCGTGATCGGCATTCCGAGCGTCTACAGCTTCCAGCAGGCGACGGGCAACGGGTTCCCCTCGACCACCGGGTACTCGGCGAACCTCACCAATGCCAGCGCCGGCCGTTCGCACATCGCGCTGCGCCAGGGCAACAGCGAGGCCGAACGCGTGCTCGAGTACAAGCTCGACACCGAGTGGAAGTCTGACGGCGGCGTGATCGATGCGGTCCGGTTCGGTTTCATCAACACCAACCGCAGCAAGAACAGCCAGAGCATCACGACCGATCCCAACGCGACCTGCCTCTACTGCGGTTACAACGAGGCCGCGAGCGCCGCGCTGCTCAGCCCGCTCACGCTCAATGCGCCTGGCGGTTCGGGCAGTGTGCCGACGCGCATTCTGACTTATGATCCGAACGCGTACTTCGCGTTCCTCGAAAGCGCCGGTCAGGCCGCTGCCCGCGACGCGGCGCGCAATCTGGCACCGGGGACCACGGCGGCCCTGTTGCGCTCGACAAACGGCTACGCCGCCTCGCCGCAGCCGAGCTCGTTCGCGGTCTCGGAAAAGGTCTTCGCCGGCTACATCGAAACTGATCTCAAGGGGAACCTCGGCTCGCTGCCGTGGACGGTCAACCTCGGTGCGCGCTACGTGCACACCGAGATCATCGCGAGCGGCCGCCAACTGGCGCTGACCGACCTGCTTCCGGTGCTGGGCGATCGGACGATCTACCAGGCGGTCTTTGCCAACGGCGGTGTTCCGGTGGCGACGGCGCAGCGCTCAAGCTACGACTACTTCTTGCCCAACATCAACGTAAGGGTGAACCTGACGGATAAGATCATCGCGCGCGTTTCCGCCTCGCGCACGCTGACCCGTCCGCAGATCCGCGACCTCGCGCCGCGCACCAACTTCGACGTGATCCGGCCCGCGAGCTTCGACGCGAGCGGCGGCAACCCGAGCCTGAAGCCCTACAAGGCAAACAACTTCGATATCTCGCTCGAGTGGTATCCGACCTCGACCACGAC
Source organism: Novosphingobium sp. AAP93 (assembly GCF_001296055.1). Classification (NCBI taxonomy): domain Bacteria; kingdom Pseudomonadati; phylum Pseudomonadota; class Alphaproteobacteria; order Sphingomonadales; family Sphingomonadaceae; genus Novosphingobium; species Novosphingobium sp. AAP93. The sequence continues at coordinate 43,221 of NZ_LJHZ01000066.1, read as the reverse complement.
GCTGTCGGTTGCGGGCTATTACAAGAGCATCGAGGACTTCATCATTCAGACCCGTTCGCCGGAGCCGTTCACGATTGTCAATGCCGGCAATCTGCCGGTCGGCGGCGTGATCACTGGCCCGACCACCGCTACCGCAAGCGTGCGCCGTCCGCGCAACTCGGAGAACGTCTCGGTCCGCGGTGTCGAACTGAACGTGACGCATACCTTCGACTACCTGCCTGCGCCGCTTGACGGTCTGGGCATCTCGGCCAACGCCACGTTCGTGGACAGCAGCGCGGCGTTCGACGTGACGCGGTTCGACCAGTCGGTCGCGCTGGAAGGTCTCGGCAACAGCTACAACGTGACGGGCTTCTACGAAAAGAACGGCTTCGCCGCCCGTATTGCCTACAACCGCCGCGGCCGGTTCCTTGAATACCTTGTCACCCCCGGTCAGGGCGGTGATCCGGTGTTCCGCCGTCCGTTCGACCAGATCGACGTGCGCGTGAGCTACGACATCAAGAAGTTTGCGCAGGTCTTCGCGGAAGGCACCAACGTGACCAACTCGCGGAACATCACCACGGGCCGCTTCGACAACCAGGTGCTCGACTATATCGACACCGGTGCGCGCTGGGCTGCTGGCGTTCGCCTGAACTTCTGATCGTCCACCCCCCTCCGGACGAGAAGGCGCGCCCATGCGGATACTCTGCATGGGCGCGTTTTCGTCTTTGCACTGAACTTGCAGGATGAATTGCGATGAAAGCACTCGCGCGCCTCTTTCTCCCGGCCCTGCTGCTGGCGGGCACGGCTGAGGCCGAACCGATGCGGCAACCTTATGCTGTGCCGCCGATGGATGCGCCGGAACTCGCGGCGCTGGGGGCCTATGCCATCGGCACGCAGGCGATCACGGTGGATGCGCCGGACAGCGTGGTCCTTTCCGCCACCGGCCTTGCCCGCACCACGCGGACGATCAAGGCGCGGGTGTGGTATCCCGCCGATGCCGCGCCCACGGCGGCGCGGGCCAGTTTTGCGCATGTCCTGCCCAAGCCTGATGGCACAGGCGGGCAGTTTGTCATCCCGAGCCTTGCCGTGGACGGAGCCGCGCCGATCAAGGGGAAGCGCTTCCCGCTGGTGGTCGTCTCGCACGGCTACAACGGCTGGGACACGTTCATGACCTGGTTGACCGAGAACCTCGCGACCAAGGGCTATGTCGTCGTGGCGATCGATCATGCCGATCAGCGCGTGGTAAACCCGGCGGAATTTCCGGTCTCGTTCGGCAACGTGCTGGTCCACCGCGCGCGCGATGTGCGCGTGGTAATCGATGACATGACGCGCCGCGCCGGCAAGGCCGGCGATGCGCTGGGCCAGGAAATCGACGCGGGGCAGATCGGTCTTGTCGGCTATTCGATGGGCGGCTTCGGCGTGCTCGGCGCGGCGGGGCTGGACTATGCGCCGACGAGCCCGGTGTTTGCGCAAATGCCCGCTCCGGCGCGGGACCAGCTGCTGGAGAGCCAGGCGGCGGGCAAGTCGATCGCCGCGCGGATCAAGGCTGTCGTCGCGCTGGCACCATTCGGCGGAAGCCCGCCGGTGCGGGTCTGGTCAGAAGCCTCGCTCGCCGCCTTTGCCAAGCCGGTGCTTATGATCGACGGCGACCATGACGACATCGTCGATGCGCCGAACGGAGTCAGCTGGATATTCGACCACATGGCCGCGAACAAGCGGCACTTCCTGCTCTATCAGAATGCGCGCCACAATGTCGGCGGCAATCCGCCCCCGCCCGAGGCGGACGCTGATTTCTCGACGCGCGAATACTTTGCCGAGCCGGTGTGGCGGGCGGAGCGGATCAACGCAATCAACCAGCATTTCATCACCGCATTCCTTGATCTGCATCTCAAGGGCGAGGAGGCCAAGCGGGCTTATCTGGATGTGACGCCGCCCAATGCAGGCGACGGGCAGTGGCCGCTGGCGCCGTTCCAGAACGTGGGCGGGAAGCCTGCCTCGGCAGAGCAGCCCGGGTTCTGGCGCGGCTTCCAGCGGCGCTGGGCGCTGGGGCTTGAAATGAAGGCCGGAAAGCCGGCCGCGCGCTGATCAGGCGGGGAAGGCGGCCGCGCCGGTCGTGCCGGAAAACAGCGTCGCGGTTGCTCCACCGACCCAGATCGGTCCCCCCGCTTCGTGTTCAATGCAGATGCGGCCCGAGCGACCGAGGCGGGTGCCCTGCGTGGCCGTGTAGGGCGCGGTGACGTGGCCGAGGCGCAGCATCCATTCGGCGGCGGAAGCATTGAGGCTGCCGGTGACGGGGTCCTCGATGAGGCCGCCATAGGGGTCGCTGAAGATTGCGCGCACTTCATAGGCAAACGGGCTCCCTGCGGGATGCAGGCCGACGAGGCCGATGTCGATGCGGTTGGCATGCGAGCGGGCGGACTCGGCCGCGATGACCGAGGCCGCGTCCTTGAGCTGGATACCTAGCCAGCCGGGGCCGTTGTCGATCCATTCGGCCGCAACCACATCGCCGGCGGCGATCCCAAGCACGCCGCATGCCTCGGCCAGCTTGTCCGCGTCGACCGGGCCGGACCGCAGCAGCGGCGGGGCAGCAAAGGCGAGGCCGTTTGCGCCGCGGCGGACGTCGATGAGGCCCGCGCCGCATTCCTGCACGACTTTGCCGTCATGGCGCGGCGTGCCGCCGAGCGCGAGCCAGGCGTGGGCGGACCCCAGCGTGGGGTGGCCGGCAAAGGGCAGTTCGCGGTCGAGCGTGAAGATGCGCACGCGGTAGTCGGCAGTGTCGGTCGTCGGCGGCAGCAGGAAGGCGGTTTCCGAGAGATTGAGCCAGCGGGTGATGGCCTGAAGTTCTGACGTATCCCGGTCGGCATCGAGGGCGATCACGGCAAGCGGATTGCCCGAGAACGGGGTTTCACCGAACACGTCGACAAGCTGGAAAGGGTACTGCGGCATGTGTCCTGAACCTTGCGCGCCGGGGTTGGCGCGTGGGAATCAAGATCACGGCTTGGCGGGCATTGGCAACAATGAAAAGCCATCGCCTTCGAGAGCAGGTCTATCCCGCAGGGCTCAGTCCGGGATGGCGAAGCTGAGGCGCAGGCCGGTGATGAACGCGCTGCTGGCACGGCGATCCCAGCCGGGGTTGATCACGTATTGGAGATCGGGCTGGATGTTCAACCAGCTTGCGAGCTTGCGCTGCGCCGTCAGTTCGAACACGGTTTCCCCACGAGCCGCACGATCAGGAGCAAGCAGGGTTCGCTGCGCGGCTGCGCCCAGCCGGGCATGCGCAGCGGCCACACCCAGGCGCCAGTTGCCTACCGTCGCAACAATGCCGCCACCCAGATAGGCGGCCACGGGATTGGCGCGGGAATCGGCAATCCCGAAGCGGATCCAGGCATTGAGCCGGCGAGTGACTGCGCCTTCGAGCAGACCATACGCGCCCCGCGAAAGGGCGGGAGTCTCGGCTGGATCGAGCGCCGCGAATCGCGTCGTATGATGCCAGCCGCCTAACTGCAAAAGCCATGTCCCCACGGGCAGGCGCGCTTCGGCGATCAGCAGAGCGCCGGTCGTCCCGGGAAAACGCACCGCGAGCTTGCGCGGATCATGCCGCGCACCGGCCAGTGAATCGAACAGGCCCAAGGTCAGCGCCTTGCGGCCACGCTGCATCCGCATGACAATCGCGGACGAGGTCATCGGGAAGATGGAGGGGCCGGCGAGTCCGCTCTGCGAGATTTCCGGACCGATCCCGAAGGCGCTGTTCACGAAGAGCGAGCCGGTGTTCTGGATATCGAATTCGGCGTTGAGGTCGATAAGCCCGGCCTTGGCGGAGAGGAAGTCGTTTGGCTTCCACTGCGCCCATGCTTCGTAGACATGGGGCAGTGTATCAGCCTCGAGGCTGCTCACTGTCTGGAAGGCCCCCACGCGGCGACCCGAAAAGTCGGGCCCGTGAACCGCCATCACATCGAGGTGTGCAGACCATGCATCGAGACCGATGACCGGGCCCTTGAAATCGAGCCAGACATCGGCGCGTGCGACGACTTCGGTGCCATGATCGAGATCGCCGCTGACCGCCGAGAGAACGTCCGCCGTATAGGACCCGCCCAATTTCACGGCCGATTGCGCCGCCGCCGAGGCGGGCAGCGCCAGAGCGGCGAGGGTAAGGGCAAGGTGACCGGTCCGTATCATCACCATCGTGATAGGACCGAGGCGGATAAGATCGTCCTTTGCCGCGATCAGGTAAATGGCGCAGCATGCCTGCAGCAAACCGGCAGGAATTTGCCGGGTGATGCTGTGGCTGCGCCGCATCACGTTCGGCATCATTCTTTTATGTGCAACGGGGTGTGCGCAATTTCATGATGACTCGGCCTCGCCAATGCGGTAAAACCACACACACAAAACAAGTCGTTCACCCGGCGCGGCCTTGGGAGAGGATGCGTAAAATTGCACCGCGCCGGGTGTCCTGAACTGGTTTATCCTTCACAGCCCTGATTTTTCGTCGCTTGGTGGGCGCGGTGGATCGTGCCCGAGCGTTGCCTGGTGATCGAAATGTCCGATCATAGTAAGCGGACAAATCAACTGGTCGCATCGTGGCCCTCTGCGCCACAACGGACCCGTCCGCTGGTTTCGATCAGAAACCCGGGCTAGATTATCCCAACCCAAGCGGTGTCGGGCAGTACGGCACACACGTGCGTCCGGTCGCCGCGAGCAGAGAGGAAACCCCCATGCGCGCTTCGCTCGCGACCCTATCCCTTGCGCTTTTAACTGCCGCGCCTGTGGCCGCCCGTGCCGCCGATGCGGCTCCGATGGCGCCTGCCGCCACTGCCGAAAAGCCGACGACCAACAAGGACTGGTGGCCCGATCAGCTTGACCTGACGCCGCTGCGACAGAACGAGAACACGCTGGCGAGCCCCTATGGCGCCGATTTCGACTACAGCAAGGCCTTCCTCAGCCTCGATCTCAAGGCAGTCAAAGCGGACATCGCCAAAGTGCTGACCACCTCGCAAGCCTGGTGGCCCGCGGACTATGGCAATTATGGCCCGTTCTTCATCCGCATGGCCTGGCACAGCACCGGCACCTACCGCACGATCGACGGTCGCGGCGGCGGTGCGGGCGGCGAGCAGCGCTTCGAGCCGCTGAACTCGTGGCCGGACAATGCCAACCTCGACAAGGCGCGCCGGCTGCTCTGGCCGATCAAGCAGAAGTATGGCCGCAAGCTTTCGTGGGGCGATCTCATGGTGCTGACAGGCAACGTCGCGCTCGAGCAGATGGGCTTCAAGACGCTGGGCTTCGGCGGCGGCCGCGCGGATACGTGGCAGCCCGATGCGGTCTATTGGGGTACCGAGAAGAAGTGGCTGGAGGCCAACGGCGACCGCTGGAACGAGAAGCGGCAGCTCAAGGGCCCGCTCGCGGCGGTGCAGATGGGGCTGATCTATGTGAACCCCGAAGGGCCCAACGCGAACGGCGATCCGATCTCCGCGGCGCACGATATCCGGCAGTCGTTCGGCCGCATGGCGATGAACGACGAGGAAATCGTCGCGCTGATCGCGGGCGGCCACACCTTCGGCAAGGCACACGGCGCGCATGCGGCCACCTGCGTCGGCGCAGCGCCGGCGGGCGCGGGGATCGAGGCGCAGGGCACCGGCTGGAAGAACAGCTGCGGCACCGGCATGGGCAAGGACACGGTGACGAGCGGCCTCGAAGGCGCATGGTCGGCCAACCCCATCGCGTGGACCACGCAGTACCTCGACAACCTCTTCGCATTCGACTGGGTCAAGGTGAAGAGCCCGGCAGGCGCAACGCAGTGGCAGCCGGTGAACGCGGCGGATGTGCAGATCGTGCCGGACGCGCACGAGGTGGGCAAGACCCACGCGCCGATCATGTTCACCACCGACATGGCGATCAAGCAGGACCCGGCGTTCCGCGCGATCGCGCTGCGCTTCAAGGATAAGCCCGAGCTCTATGCCGATGCCTTCGCCCGCGCGTGGTTCAAGCTGACCCACCGCGATATGGGGCCGAAGGCGCACTACATCGGTGCGGACGTGCCGTCGCAGACCTTCACCTGGCAGGATCCGCTGCCGGTGGACAATCACCCGCTGATTGGCGCGGCGGAGATCGCCACGCTCAAGGGCAAGGTTCTCAGCGCGGGGCTGACCCCGGCGCAGCTGGTGCGCACGGCCTGGGCTTCGGCCTCGACCTACCGCAATTCGGACTTGCGCGGCGGTGCCAATGGCGCGCGCATTCGCCTTGCGCCGCAGAAGGACTGGGCCGTCAACGATCCGGCAGAGCTTGCCAAGGTTCTGGCGGCGCTTGAAAAGGTGCGAGCGGACTACAACCGCACTGCGCCGGGCGGCCGCACGGTGAGCATGGCCGATCTGATCGTGCTGGCTGGCAACGCGGCGGTCGAGCAGGCGGCGGCGAAGGGCGGCGTGTCGCTCGAGCTGCCGTTCACGCCGGGCCGGGTTGATGCGAGCGCCGAGCAGACCGATCCTGCGGCCTTCGCGCCGATGGAGCCCAAGTCTGACGGCTTCCGCAACTGGCACGCGGCAGACGCCTGGCAGGGTCCTGCCGAGGCGCTGGTCGACAAGGCGAGCCTGCTGGGGCTGACCGTGTCGGAAATGACCGTGCTGGTTGGGGGGCTTCGCGTCCTTGATGCCAATGCGGCTGGATCGAACGCGGGCGAGTTCACCAGCCGCCTTGGTACGCTGTCGAACGACTTCTTCGTCAACCTGCTTGGCATGGACACGGTGTGGAGCAAGTCGGGCGCAGCCTATGAAGGGCGCGACCGGACAAGCGGCGCGGTAAAGTGGACGGCGACGCCCGCAGACCTGATCTTCGGCTCGAACTCGGAGCTTCGCGCGGTGGCCGAAGCCTATGCTAGCGACGATGCGCGCGAGCATTTCGTGCGCGATTTCGCCAAGGCCTGGACCAAGGTGATGAACGCCGACCGTTCGTAAGGCGTTGAAGCAGAAGAGGGCCGGGGCGCTGGTGCGCTCCGGCCCTTTTTCGTGTCAGGCGTTCGGGCGATTGGCCAGCAGGTTGTCCACCACGGAGGGATCGGCAAGCGTCGACGTATCGCCCAGATTGCCGACGTCATTCTCGCCGATCTTGCGCAGGATGCGGCGCATGATCTTGCCCGAGCGGGTCTTGGGCAGGCCTGGGGCGAACTGGATGACGTCGGGTGTGGCGATGGGGCCGATTTCATGGCGGACCCACTGGACGAGCTCCTTGCGCAAGGCCTCGTCTGGCTCGACGTCGGCGTTGGTGGTCACGAAGGCATAGATGCCCTGGCCCTTGATCTCGTGCGGCATGCCCACGACCGCCGCTTCGGCGACCTTGGCGTGGGCGACGAGCGCGCTCTCGATTTCGGCGGTGCCCATGCGGTGGCCGCTGACGTTGATCACGTCGTCGATGCGGCCGGTGATCCAGTAGTAGCCGTCCTCGTCGCGGCGGCAGCCGTCGCCGGTGAAGTAGTGGCCGGGGAAGGTGGTGAAGTAGGTCTGGAAGAAGCGCTCGTGATCGCCCCAGACGGTGCGCATCTGGCCGGGCCAGCTCTGCGTGATGACGAGGCAGCCATCGGCCGCGCCTTCGAGGAACTGGCCCTCGCCGGTGAGGAGCGCGGGCTTCACGCCGAACATGGGCCGCGTGGCCGAGCCGGGCTTGAGCGCCGTGGCGCCGGGGAGCGGGGTGATCATCGCGCCGCCGGTCTCGGTCTGCCACCAGGTGTCGACGATCGGGCAGCGGCCTTCGCCGACGACCTTGTGGTACCACTCCCAGGCCTCGGGATTGATCGGCTCACCCACCGAGCCGAGGAGGCGCAGCGACTGGCGGCTGGTCTTCTTCACCCACTCGTCACCTTCGCGCATCAGCGCGCGCAGCGCGGTCGGGGCGCCGTAGAAGATCTCGACGCCGAACTTGTCGACGACCTGCCAGAAGCGGCTGGGATCGGGGAAGTTGGGCACGCCTTCGAACATCACGGTGGTCGCGCCGTTGACGAGCGGCCCGTAGACGACATAGCTGTGGCCCGTCACCCAGCCCACGTCCGCGGCGCACCAGTAAATCTGTGCGGGACGATAATCGAAGACGTACTCGTGCGTCATCGAGGCCCAGACCGAGTAGCCGCCGGTGGTGTGGAGCACGCCCTTGGGCTTGCCGGTGGAGCCCGAGGTGTAGAGGATGAACAGCGGGTCTTCGGCGCCGATCTCTTCGGGCGGGCAATCGGCGGACTGCGTAGCAACCGCGCTGGCCCAATCGACGTCGCGGCGTTCCACCATCGGCACGGCGGCACCGGTGTGCTGGAGGACGATCACCGTATCGACGCCCGGGCACTGGGTGAGCGCCTCATCGACATTGGCCTTCAGCGGCACTTTCTTGCCCCCGCGAAGGCCTTCGTCGGCGGTGATGACGAGGCGGCTGTCGCAATCGGTGATCCGGCCGGCGAGCGCATCGGGCGAGAAGCCCGCGAAGACGATCGAGTGGATCGCGCCGATGCGCGCGCAGGCGAGCATGGCGACGGCGGCTTCGGGGACCATCGGCAGATAGATCGTGACGCGCGAGCCGCGCTGGACGCCGCGCGCTTTGAGCAGATTGGCGAAGCGGCACACCATGTCATGCAACTCGCGGTAGGTGATGCGGCGGTCGGGGGTGTCCGGGCTGTCCGGCTCCCACAGGATGGCGATCTGCTCGCCGCGTGTCGCAAGGTGGCGGTCGAGGCAATTGGCGGCGAGGTTGAGGGTGCCGTCCTCGAACCACTTGATGCCGAAATCCGCCTCGTGGAAGCTCGCCGTGCTGACCTTGGTGAAGGGCTTGATCCAGTCGATCCGCTGCGCCTCCCCGCGCCAGAACGTCTCCGGATCAGCGAGCGACTGCGCATACATCGCCTGATAGCGCGCGTCGTCGATCAGGGCGCCTTCGGACCAGTTCTGGGGGACCGGATAGATGGTCTGGCTCATGGCGGCGTCCTCTCGGCAAGCGTTGGATTTTGGCCGCTATAAGACGCAATGGACCCGGTTTGCCAAGCCTTGAATCGACGGCGCTCTACACTGTCCCGCGCGCGAGATCGGCATCGACGCGGTTGTCAATGCGGTCGAGCATAGAAGTGATGCCCTTCAGCACCAGCCAGCGCAGTGGTTCGGGCGGGAGGGGGAACAGGCGGCGGCGGAACAGGTCGACTTCGGCGTTGGGCCGGCCGAGCACCTGATCGGCGAGCATCGGTCCAGCGTAGGTCGCCTGCGCGATGCCGTGGCCGTTGTAGCCGAGGCCGTGGAATACGGTGCCGCGCGCGTTGGCGCCGTGGAGCGGGAGAAAATCGAGCGTCAGGCCGATCCAGCCGCCCCAGAACGATTCGATGGGCACATCGGGCAGTTCGGGGAAGCGCCGCGCGAACAGCCTGCGCCAATCCGCGAAGACTTCGGGAAGATGGCCGGTGGTGAGCGTGCTGCCATAGCCGTACTGCACCCATTTCGACCCGCCGGAAATGCGGCCATCGGCTTGCGAGCGGTAGTTCTCCATCGCCTCGTGCGCGGTGTAGAGCGGTTCGCGGCCCTGCCAGCCCACGCGGTTCCATTGCGCCTCGGTGAGCGGCGCGGTGCGGAACAGGGTGACACGGACGGGGAAGACCTTGCTGCGCATTCGCCCGAGTGTTGTCGGGGTGTAGGCATTGGTGGCGAGGACGAGCTTCTCGGCCGTAACGCTGCCCTTGTCGGTGTGCACCACGATGGGGGAGGCGGCGTCTTCGATCCGGGTGACGGCGCTGTCCTCGTAGATCCGCACCCCGGCATCGAGCGCGGCCTGGCGCAGGGCGAGGACATATTTGCCGGGATGGAGGTGGCCGCCCGCCAGTTCGTGCACGCCGAAGCGGACATGCGAGGGGAGGCCACGGCGGCGGACTTCGGCTTCATCGAGGAAGGCGACTTTGACGCCGAGTTTCGCGGCAAGCTCTGCCCCGTCGGCCAGCGGCTTGCGGTGGCGGGGGTGGAGACCGGTGATGATATTGCCGGTCGGCACATATTCGCAATCGACGCCGAGCTTCGCGATCATCGCTTCGGTGTAGTGGACGGCCCGGTCGGCAAAGCGGGCGTATTCCACCGCGCGGTCCTTGCCGACGTATTTGACCAGCGTGGGGAAATCCTTGCCGATGGTCGGGGTGAGATGCCCGGCATTGCGACCGCTGGCGCCGAAGCCGCAGTGATCGCGCTCGAGGATCGCCACGTCGACGCCTTCTTCGCGCAGCTTGAGCGCGGTGCTGAGCCCGGTGAAGCCGCCGCCGATAATGACGACGTCAGCATTCTTCGCACCCGCGAGCGCCGGCTGGCGCTCCACACCTCCCGCGATCCATGGGCTGCTCTCGAAGAATTCCGGCGCGGCCATTTCAGTGCGCTTCGGCCATCGCGCCGAGGAACATCATCACGACGGGGTGTGGTTCGATGCTGGCCTGCTGCGCCTTGACCGACGCGAAGGCATCGTCGGCGGCGGCGAGGGCGAACTGGATGTCGGCCTCGGTCATCGCGGCGCAGAAGAACATGTTGTGCCAGGGGTGGACGTAGACGCCGCGCTTCAGCATCGCTTCGCCCCAGGCGAAGCCGGTGCGGTAGTCGGGATCGTTGTCGAACAGGATCTGCGGCATCTGCATCGGGCCGGTCTGGCGCAGGGCGAAGCCGTGCTTGGCGGCAAGCGCATCAAGGCCTTCGCGCCACAGGGTGCCAAGGCGGATCGAGTTTTCGAGGTAGTCGGTTTCGCGGAGGATCCTGAGCGTCTCGACCCCGGCGGCCATGGGCACGGCGGCGAACCAGAACGAGCCGGTGACGTAGATGTGGCTGGCGCCTTCGCGGCAGCGGTCGTTGCCGAGGAGCGCGGAGATGGGATGGCCGTTGGCGAAGGACTTGCCCCAGCAGCTCATGTCCGGCCGTACGCCGACGAGTTCCCAGCTACAGTCGCGGATCAGGCGGAAGCCGGCGCGGACATCGTCGACGATGAGCATGGCGCCGGTTTCATCGCAGAGCTCGCGGGCGCGCCTGGCATAGGCGGGATCGGGGAGCGCCTGATCGACAAAGGCATCATGCTTGAACGGAGAGGCGAAGATGGCGGCGAGATCATCGCCCGCTTCAGCGACGGCGGCTTCGAGGCTCGCGACGTCGTTGTACTGGTACTTGGAAATGAACGCGCGTTCTTCGGGGACGATCCCGGCGGGCATCGGCGTGCACCACGGCGCGGCGCCGTGATAGGCCCCGTCCGCGACGAGAATGCGGCGCTTGCCGGTCTGCGCGCGGGCGGTGGTCATCGCCATGGTCGTGGCGTCGGTGCCGTTCTTGCAGAACATCGCCCAATCGGCGTGGCTGACCATGGAGGTGAGCGCCTCGGCGAGTTCGACGAAGTGGGCACTGGGGCCGGTCAGCGTATCGCCCTTGGCGAGCTGCGCGACAGCGACGTCGTTCACGCGCCGGTCGTTGTAGCCGAGCAAATTGGGGCCATAGGCGCACATGAAATCGAGGTAGCGGTTGCCGTCGACGTCCCAGATGTAGGCGCCTTCGCCGCGCTCGAAGAACTGCGGATAACTGGCGGGGAGCAGGGTGGTTGCCTCGTGGCCGTACATGCCGCCGGGGACGACTTTGAGGGCACGCTGGCGCAGGGCTTGGTCGGTGGCATTTGTGGTCATGGTGCTCTCCCCTCGGTGTTCAGGCGGCTTGTTCGGCGGCCGCACGCAGCGGCAGATATTCGGGCAGGAACGTGCGGGCATAGGCCTCGCGTGCGCGGCGGGCCTGTTCCTCGTAGGCATCGGTGATCACACCGTGGCGGTGGACCGACAGCGTCCAGATCGCATCGTTGATCACGAGCAGTTCGGTGAAGCGCTCGACCAGATCGGCGCTGGGCGCGATGTCGAACAGGCGAGTGAGTTCGGCCATGCTGCGTTCTGCGATGACGCGGTCGTTCTCGAGATCGCGCGCGCGGATCGTGGCGGAAAGGCCGGAGCCCAGAAGCAGGCGGCGCGCGGCAGTGTGCGCGTTGTAATGCTCGCGGCCATGAGCGTAGCGCGCGGCGAGGTAGCCCTGCCAGGTGTTGATGCCTGCCGGCACCGGCTTGTCGAGCAGCTCTATGAATTCCTGCGTATAGCGCTCCGCAAGCGCAACGAAGACCTGCCCCGCATCGGGAAAGAAATGGTAGATCGACGGGGCCGAAAGCCCGGCTTCCTCGGCAAGCGTATATATGCTGATCTGTGCCGGCTCGAGCGTTTCGAGCAGGCGATCTGCAGAATCGAGGATCGCCTCGAAACGCTGCTGGCTGCGCTTCTGGCGCGGGCGGCGGATCGCTTCGGCAGCGCCGGACGCTGCGGGTCGGGGTAGGATCGTGACCATGGCGCCGAGACTAGCGCGGATTTTGCGTGGTTCAACCGTTTTCAGATAAAAATCCGAATTTATGTCAGATTCAGCTTGACGCCCCCTGCCATCACGCGGCAGCTTCCCTTTTCAGGGGGAAGCTCAGCCGCAGGCAAAGGCCGCGGCGCCGAAGCGGGGAGATGATCATGCAGCAGGCCAATCGGAAGCGGTGCCTTGGAATGATGCTGGCGGGGAGCGCACTCGCGCTATCCGCGCCCGCGCTGGCGCAGGAGGCCGCACCGCCGGCCAAGGATAGCGGCGGCATCGCCGAGATCGTCGTGACCGCCCAGCGCCGCGCGCAGAACGTGCAGGACGTGCCGATCGCAATCGCGGCGATCAGCGGCGACGCGCTTACTGAGACCGGCGTGCGCGATCCGCGCGACCTGACGCTGCTGGTGCCGAGCCTTTCGATGCAGGCAGGCACGGCGGCTTCGACCACTTCGCTGTTCATCCGCGGCGTCGGCATCGGCGATTTCAACTCGAACACGACCGGCGCGGTGGGCGTCTATGTCGACGATGTGTTCATCGGCGCGAACGCGGGCAAGCTCTTCAATGTGTTTGATTCCGATGGGATTGAAGTGCTGAAGGGGCCGCAGGGGACGCTCTATGGCCGCAACACGACGGCGGGCGCGATCCGCTTTTCGAGCCGCAAGCCGACCGACGAACTGAGCGGCGATTTCTCCGCGCTCTATGGCCGGTTCAACGAAGTGCAGCTCGAAGGCGGTATCGGCGGGCCGATTGCCAAGGACCTGCTCAAGGTCCGCATTGCGGGCTTCTACAACCGGCGCGACGGGACGACCTACAACCGGCTGACCGGCAACCGCGTCAACAACATCAACCTCTGGGCGCTGCGCGGGATCGCGGACTTCACGCCCGCGCCGAACGTGCTGCTGCGGCTTTCGGTGCACGGGGGCAACAACACCGGCGGGGCGCGGCAATTCCAGCACCGCGGGCAGGGAGTGGGGTTCGGCGGCGAGACGCTGCCGTTGCTCAATGGCTTTCCGACAGACGCCTTCGGCTACGCCGATACCGACAACAACGTCTATGCCGGCGACTACAACGTCGAGGGCAAGGAGCGCATCGGCGTGTTCGGCGCCTCGCTGCTCGGCCAGATCGACTTTGGCGGCGTGCAGCTGACGTCGATCACTGCCTACGAGCAGGTCAACCGCGCAACGCTCGAAGATACCGACGCCAGCCCGAATGACTTCGTGGTGGCCTATTATCAGGACCGACCGCGCCAGTGGAGCCAGGAACTGCGGTTGCAATCGACCGGCGATCGCAAGCTGAACTGGATCATCGGCGGGTACTATTTCCACGACACGCTGGCGACCGACAGCAGCTTCGACCTGCTGCGCAGCTTGCGCGATCCCAATGACTTGCTCGGGACCTTTGATCCGGTCAATTCGCTCGGCCTGCTGCGCTATCCCTATACCCAGCGCACCCGCAGCGTCGCGGTGTTCGGGCAGGCGGATTACAAGCTGACCGACAAGCTGACAGCGACGGTGGGGCTGCGCTGGTCGAACGACCGGATCAGCATGGACTACCACAGCCTGTTCGATGCCGTCGGCGGCGTGGTTCCGGTGAAGGCCTATTCCGACATCACCCTGCCGCTGCTCGATTTCAACGGGCGCAAGACCTTCCGCGATCTCTCGTGGCGCGCGGCGCTCAATTACAAGACGGGCGACACGCTGGTCTATGCCTCGTTCTCGAAGGGTTACAATAGCGGCGGTTTCGCGGGCGGGGCATCGACCGATCCGCTCCAGCTTGTGCCGTTCAATTCGGAAAAGCTCTATGCCTATGAAGTGGGCCTGAAGACCGAGTTCCTTGATCGCAAGGTGCGTTTCAACACCTCGGCGTTCTACTATGACTACCGCGACCTGCAGGTCTTCGTGTTCGATCTGACCGGTCCGATCCCGGTGCAGCGCAAGCTGAACGCGGGCAATGCCGAGATCTACGGCCTCGAGGCGGAGCTGACAGTGCGCCCCACCCGCAATCTCGACCTGTTCGGCGCGGCGACCTTCATGCACAGCGAATACAAGAAGTTCGCCGCGCTCGGCGGGGTGAGCTATTCGGGCAACCGGCTGGTGAATGCACCGAAGTTTGCCTTCTCGGGCGGGATCAACTGGACGATCCCGCTGCGCACCGGCGCGGCGATCAAGGCGCGGGTGGACGGCACCTATGTCTCCTCGATCGCGTTGTTCCCCGACAATGCGCCGAGCACCGAGGTGAAGGGCAACGGGCGGATCAACGCGCGGCTTGCCTATCAGGCGCCGTCGAAAGTGTGGGAAGCCGCGCTGTGGGTGAAGAACCTCAATTCTTCGCGCTACATATCCTCAATTGCGCCAGTCATCACGCAGGACCAGATCAACTACAACGATCCGCGTACCTTCGGGGTCCAGTTGGTCGCGCATTTCTGAGCGGCGTGGTCATTAAAGAAAAGGCAGAAATTTCGGATGCTTGACGTACATGGCTGGCTCGAGAAGTTCGGTGCGGCGCTGAAGACAGGGGACGGCGCGGCGGTGGCGGCGCTGTTCGTGCCGGATGGTCTGTGGCGCGACTATCTGGCGCTGGGCTGGACCTTGGCGACGCATGAGGGGACGGAGGCGATCGCTGCCTTTGCGGGTGCGCGCGCGGCAGAGTCGGGCATCGGTGGCTTCGCCAGCGACGTGCCGGAAGGCGCGACCGAGGGCTTCATCACCTTCGAGACCGCGCTTGGCCGTGGCGAAGGCTATGTGCGGTTGATGGGCGAACAGTGCTTTACGCTGCTCACCGCGCTCAAGGAACTCAAGGGGTTCGAGGAACCGCTGCGCGGCCGCCGGAACTCCGGAGTGGTCGACGAGACCGGCAAGCGCACCTGGGAAGACGTGCGGCATGATGATGTCGAGCAGTGGAGCGAGAGCAATCCGCCCTACGTGCTGGTCATCGGCGCGGGGCAGGGCGGCCTCGCGCTTGGCGCGCGGCTCAAGATGCTGGGCGTGCCGTGCCTGCTCATCGACAAGTACCCGCGCGTAGGTGACCAGTGGCGCTCGCGCTATAAGTCGCTGCTGCTGCACGATCCGGTGTGGTACGACCACATGCCCTATGTGCCGTTCCCAGATCACTGGCCGGTCTACACCCCCAAGCAGAAGATGGGCGATTGGCTGGAATACTATGCCGCGATCATGGAACTGGGGATCTGGACCAGCACCGAATGCAAAGGCATCTCGCGCGATCCCGCCACCGGAAGATGGCAGGTTTCGCTTGTGCGCGATGGCAAGCCGTTAACGCTTTCGCCCGAACACGTAGTGATGGCGGTCGGCAATGCCGGCTTCCCGATCACGCCGACGTTCCCGGGGCAGGAGACCTTCAAGGGCCACCAGTGCCATTCGAGCGCGCATCCGGGCGGCGAGGGGCTGGCAGGCCAGCGCGTGATCGTGGTCGGCGCGAACAATTCGGCGCATGACATCTGCGCCGATCTCGTCAGCCATGGGGCCGAGCCGGTGATGATCCAGCGCTCCTCGACGCTGATCGTGCGGCAATCGAACATGGAGACGCTGCTGGCGGGAGCCTACTCGCAGCAGGCGTACGATTCCGGGCTCACGACGGACAAGGCCGACCTGCTCAGCGCCTCGGTGCCGATGCGGTTGGCCGAGAAGGTCAACAAGGCGACGTGGGATGCGCTGCGGGTTTCGGAAGCGCCGTTCTACCAGCGGCTGACGGATGCGGGGTTCCAGGTCGATTTCGGGCCGGACGGCACCGGCATCGCGATGAAGTTCCAGCGCACTTCCTCGGGCTATTACGTCGATGTCGGCGCTTCGGAAATGGTCGCGGACGGGCGGATCAAGGTGCGCTCGGGCGTGACGATCGAGCGGATCGACGAGGATGGGCTGGTGCTTTCCGACGGCAGCCACGAGCGGGCAGACCGAATCATCTACGCAACCGGCTTTGGCGACATGAAGCAGTGGGTGGCGCGGCTGATCAACCCGGACGTGGCGGAGCGTATCGGCAAGACCTGGGGCTATGGCTCGGGCTTCGCCGGCGATCCCGGTCCGTGGGAAGGCGAAATGAAGAACCTGTGGAAGCCGACCGCCGAGCCGGGGCTGTGGTTCATGGCCGGAAATCTCGCGATGGCACGCAGTTACTCGCAGTACCTCGGGCTTCAGCTCAAGGCGCGGTACGAGGGCCTGCCGGTCGAGCCTTACGTCCCCGCGTAAGCGCGCGGCCTGAGCGCGAGTGCCGCGCCGATCATGGCGAGGCCAAGGATGCCCGCGGCGGCGCAGGCGAGCAGCACGGTGTCGAGGCCCCCATATTCCTTGGGCAACTCGATCAGCATCCCGGCGGCGGTGGGCAGGATCGCTGCTCCGAGGAGCTGCGCTGTCGCCGCGTAGGGCAGGCTCCGGCGTGTCGGGTCCGCTTCCAGCAGGAAGCCGGTGAGCGCGGGGGTGACGACCATCCAGACGAAGCCGTAGCCGACGACGAGGCCCCAGCCTACGAGGCCTTCCGCGCCGCGCAGGAACAGCAGCGCGACGATGAACATGAGCCCCAAGCCGGTCACGATCGCGCGCAACCCGGCATTCCCGCGCTCGCCAATCGAGATGGCGACCAGCGCGCCCGCCATCTGGCCGACCATCGAGGCGGTCAGCATCGGCGCCACGCGTTCAGGCGCGATGCCGCGCGCTTCGAGCCAGAGGCCCATGTAGGCCCAGATTCCGACGATCGCGCCGACGAGCAAGGCAGAGGCGGCGAGGCCGGTCCAGCCCGACAGGGGAATGGTACCCTTGCTTGCCGGGTCTTCAGGGTGGGCGCCTGAAGCGAGGCTTTTCGGCACGAGCGGCAAGGTCAGCGCGGTGAGCGCGGCAACCACGGCAAGGGCATGCTGGACATCGGCCGCGGCGCCCGGCGCGGCCGCGCTCGCGAACCACTGCAGGATGGCATACTGGCTGGCGGCTTGCAGGAAGAGGAACGCGGCTGCAGCGGCATTGAGGCCCTTCGACCGCGCAATGGCACCAGCCGCGACCCCGACCAGCAGGCCGCCGCCTGCACCGGAGACCGCACGGGCGAGGAGCAGCGGAACCGCCGCCGGAAAGAGGTTCGCCGCGATGGTGACAGCGATCCCGACGAATGCCACCAGCCGCGCTGGCACGCGGCTGAGCAGCGCGATCCCGCCTGCACTCCCGAGCGCGATGGCGGCAATCTCGATGGCGGCGAGGAGTCCAAGGCTGGCCTCGCCGATCCGGCCTTCGTGGACGTAGCTGCCGTAGAGCAGCGGTTGTACCCCCAATACAAGCAGGCCAGCGGCACCGATCAGCAGGCACGCGCCGAGCGCGAGGCGCGTGGGCGAGGGGCCGGTTGGTTCCTGCTGCGCCGCCATGCCAACCCCTCGTTGTTTCCGATAATTATCGGGTTTATTGGGCAGGCCGGGAGTCAAGTCAAGCGCGCGCCGATGCACGGCGCGACCGGCTGGGACTTGTGCTGGCGATGTGCAGAAAGTTGGTCGTGTATGGTTGGTCGATCGCGAATCTTCTCCACCAAATAGGGTGCAAACGGTTCAATCTCGCCTTCAAACAACGTTTCGGGCCTCATTTGATCCCCACGATTATCCAGTCTGCATAGGCACAAGGGCTGACTGGTCGGTCGGCACTCCCAGCGGAAAACTCTGACAATCGGTCAAACGGAACATTCCGAGCACAACTTTTTTGATTCGCGACAGCGGTTGGTCCCTTGCACTAAGCTCAAAGCCGAATCGGTTGATTGCCGAGATGCTCAGGGGAGGGCTTCGTGTCGATTGGAGTGATCATAATCCTCGCAGGATTAGGTTTCCTGCTTATCAAGATGGTCATCAAATCCGGATCGTCCGATTTAGCCGCGAGTGAATCCTCGCATTCAAAATCGACTTTCGTTCCGCCGCGAGAGAAGACAGACGAAGAGCTTCTTGCGGATTACCAAGCGCTCATTCGCGAGTTGCCTGCCGCATTTCTCGGTGACGGCTCCAATCCGTCAAAATCAGATATGTCAAAATTGCAGAGGTTGAGCCGCCTCATTTCGCTGCCTATCATTCAGCCAAGAATCGACCAATCTGCTATGCTCGAACTCCTCGATGCTGGCTTATCTGCTGTCGAACCGGTTTACGGCCCCGGCGATAGGACTGGTAAGTCACGGCAGCAGGCCTACACGAAGGCGATCCGAAAATTACGCCCGAGTGGGGCGCAATCGTCTCCATTGGAGACCCAAAAGACCCCGTCTGCCAAAGCACCCAAAGGTGGGGAGGGGCAGACGAAGAAAGGTAGGGTAGCCGCTCCCCGTATCGGCCGCTTTGGCTTTCCTTTCGACGTAGTTGCGTTCGCAGCATCGATGCCCAGAGGATGGCGTCTCGTTGATGAAATCGGCGAAGACAATGTCTTCATGCATGGCCCGAATGGGGCAATCATCGAAGGCGGGCCACATCAAATGACCCCATCATCCAACCTTTTTGATGCATTTGAAAACATGGTGTATCATTTTGACTACTCTCAAGAAATTGAAGAGTTTACGACTTCTATTGGTTCAAAGGGGTGGAGCGTTCGTGGTGAATGGAATGAGGCGAGCGTTTTTGCAATTGAGTTTTATGGACCGGCTTTGATGTCGTTGAGGTTCGTGTATCATGATGATGCGCTGGACGCCGATGTCGTAAATGGAATTAAAACGGCAGTTTCCAAAATTACATGGCTTCATGTGCCTGCTGAGATTGGACTGGATATTCAGCCCAAAAATATAAAGGAGTTGCGTCGCTATATATCGCAAGCTTTGAGGATGAAAAAAGATCTTTGTGATGAAATACTTGCGTCATACGAAGATGAAGAAAATCTGTACTTCAGTTTGCGGGAGCTTGAAGAGATCGCTATTCTCGGTCCGGAGGTTTATCCTACGGTGCGCGCAATGATACGCTATGCTATTTCGCGCACCGAGATCGATGTGGATGACCTGGCTACGTTGCGCACATGGTGTGATCCTCACTTTCTTAATGATCCCAGCCTTAAGGAGGAAATTGCATCAAAGGCAGTTTCCGCTGCAAGTACCACTCGCGACTTTCTATCTCTCGCAGCGGCAGCAGCCGAGGCTGGCAATGCCGACCAGGCGGCTGAATGCGTCCAGTCAGCTTTCAATGCTCTGTCCTCAACTGACGACTATCTCCATTTTGTCGCTCACGAGATGATCTCGTTAAGTGATAAGAGTGCAAAGCGACTTTTCGATAAGGCCATTACGGCAGCGCGTGATATAGGTGATATGCGGGCCATTATCGACGCCGAGAGCGCAACAGCGCAGTTGGTCGCGCCTATCCTGAAACGCATGCGCAAGTGCGCAAAGGACAGTGACTTCTTTGACGGCGGTTATAACGCCTTTGATGTGATCAAATTAGCCGTCGATAAAGAATTCATTAGTAAGGAAAATGCTGAAGCAGAGTTGTTTGCACTCATTGATGTCTCTCCTATACTCAGTGATAGATTTGCTGGAAAGGCGGCGCAGCCTCAGGATGAGAATGCTTCATTCGGATCTGGCGCCGCACGTATGCACCTCCTGTCAATGGCCGAGTCGGCATATGATGATGAGTGGAATGAAGTCCGTGAAAGGCTTCTCTCTCAAGCCGAGCAGGCAGCCTCGTCTCCAGCGCAAAAATATGCCGTTTATGAATTTTTTGTCGACCACTTTGGCAACAATAAACGCGCTAAGGCTTATCAAAAGGCTAACAAGAAGGCCCTTCAGCCATTCCTTGAACAGAAGGCGGCTGCAGAGCAGAAAGAGAAACTTATCGACTCCATATGCCATTGTGCCCTTCTGGTCGCAGTCGGAGACGGAACTATTTCTGAAGAGGAAGCAGAAGAAGTAAATAAGGTTCGCGGTATAGTTGAAATGATGTATCGTAATCGTGAGGCGATTAGCATTCTCGAAATTACTCACGACATCGAACGGGCCAGGCAGGCGCGGGTGTCAACAGCTTTGCATTACAATTTGGCGTTCACGATGTTTGGACGGCCGTCATACACGCATGAAGTCTACGACGCATTGTCCGAAGTATCTTCGAAGAGGGATCTCGATGGGATTTTTCGCACATACGCAGAGCGCATCAAGGATCCCTTCGCACGGCGCCTTGCTGCTTGGGCTGGCCTTGAGGTCGCATCCATAGACGGTCTCGACAATGGCGAAAAGCATGCTTTGGCCGTTATGGCCAGTGTTTGGGGCCTCAACCTTGACGAGAACCAGCGGTATTTCCGCGACTTCGTTTATCCTGCAACGAGTGATGAAATTGAATTCACAGGGCCAACGGAGGGCAGTGGACTGGACCGCGCTCGCAAGCTGGACGCAGAGCTGGCCGAAATCGGCGATGACGCAGCAAGCACTCTAGTCCAAACTTTGGGTGTAGACAGCATCGAGGCTCTGATGCGTCTCTTGGGTGAGAAGGAGGACGAAGAGGTCGTTGTAGATACGGAAGAGCTGCCTCCCATCTTTGAGGCGGTTTTGCCATATGGTGATTGGGAAAAGGTAGTTCAGCTCATCAAGACTGGCGTTGACGTGAACGAAACAATCAACCTCAACGGCCTCAAGGGTGTCAGCATTCTGATGCTCGCATGTGAGCATGCGACCGTCGATGTCGTCAAAACCTTGGTAGAAGGTGGAGCAAACGTTAATCTTTCGATTGGAAACCCGAAGAGAGCTTCTGGCTATAACACGCCGCTTACCGCATCCCTCAAGAACGGCGGAAGGATGGATATCTTCGAATATCTTCTCGAATCTGGAGCAAATCCTGACCCGTTTGGTGACAGGGAATCTGGCTGGACGCCGCTCACCATTGCAGCGCAAAACGAGAATCACAAAGCTGTCAAAATCCTCATTAATCGAGGTGCTGATGTTAACATCGCGACTTCGAATGGAGCCAATGCCTTTAAGCTTATAGCGTCCGCTGAGACAAGTAACGCTCGCAAATGCCTCGATCTCTTGATTAAGGCTGGAATTGATACGACCAAGACAGACGACGAGGGCTTTGCCGGCATCCACAATGCCGTTTGTGAATGCTCCGTCAAGCACATCAAGTTTCTGATTGAGAAGGCAAAAGTACCAGTCAATTTACCTATGAAGGTCATTCCTGGAACCCAGTTTTTCACACCTCTCCTGCAGGCTCTTTGCTTCGGCAATGGTCCTGTCGTCGAGTACCTGCTGAATGTGGGTGCAGATCCGTCTTTGAGGCTCGCTGGCCGGAGTGTTTTCTCCGCCATTGCTAGGGGCGCACAGGATGGGGATATCGCTGATCCGCTTCGCGAACTCGATCGCTTCCTTGGACTGGGTGTAATGCCAGATCTTGAAGACATTATTCTCATCCTCGCTTTTATGTCAGAGGCTTACGACGACGATGCTGATCGGATTGGGCCTTTCCTCGAAAAAATGGTCAGTTTTGCAGATGTGGATCTGGCCTCTTGGAGTGAGATTGATCCGGCCGAGATGAGCGAAAAGCTAGACGATGCAATGGCCGCTGCCCCAGATTTGACAACTATTTACCTGGCGGCCTTGAAAAAGCAGGGAATGGATCTCGAGACACTCGGCATAGACAGTTAGGTTCAATGCTGAGCGGTGGGATGAAGGCTCGCCAGTTAAGCGATCGCTTGGCTGGAATGCTGTAGCCTTTAGTCTGGCAATAGGTTCTCAGGTGGCTTGCACTCATGTCATTGAATGTCACGTATAACCGGCCGCCGCTCTGGGCCAGAAACAACGCCCGGAAAGCCATTGAGCTAATGGACGGAACGCCCGCATATGTCTCCCTTCTCAAGGTTAAGGTTTGAACCGCCCCGGGATTGCCGGAGGCCCTAACTCCTGAGAGGAAGGGTCTAAGATGAGCAAGACGATGAACAAATTTGCGGCGGAGGTTCGTGAACGGGCAGTCCGCATGGTGCTGGACCATGAGAGCGATCATCCATCTCGCTGGGCGGCGATCACATCCATAGCTGCCAAGATTGGCTGCTCGGGGCACACGCTGCTGGAGTGGGTGAAGAAGGCTGAGGTCAACAGCGGCAAGCGTGCTGGCGTTCCTGCCGAGCTGGCAGACCGCCTCAAGGCACTGGAGCGCGAGAACCGCGAACTGCGGCAGGCCAACGAGATCCTGCGCAAGGCTTCCGCATATTTTGCCCAGGCGGAGCTCGACCGCCCGTTCAAGCGATGACTGCCTTCATTGACGAGCATCGCGATGAGTATGGGGTCGAGCCGATCTGCCGGGTTCTGCCGATCGCCCCATCCACCTACCATGAGCGAGTGGCACAGCGCCGCGATCCGTCGCGCCTGTCGGCACGTGCCCAGCGCGACGAGGCGATGAAGCCCGAGGTTCGGCGCGTGTTCGATGCCAACTTCAAGGTCTATGGCGTGCGCAAGGTGTGGCGGCAGATGCAGCGGGAGGGTTTCGATATTGCCCGCTGCACGGTGGAACGGCTGATGCGTGATCTGGGCCTGCAGGGCGTGATCCGGGGCAAGCCGGTGAAGACGACGATCAGCGATAAGACGGCACCGTGCCCGCTCGATCAGGTCAACCGTCAGTTCCATGCCCCGGCACCGAACATGCTGTGGGTGTCGGATTTCACTTACGTCGCGACGTGGTCGGGGTTCGTCTACGTGGCCTTCGTGATCGACGTTTACGCCCGCTATATCGTGGGCTGGCGGGTAAGCAGGACGGCGCATGCCAGCTTCGTGCTGGATGCCCTGGAGCAGGCGATCCACGATCGGAGACCCGTTCCTCGTGGTGGCCTGATCCACCACAGCGACCGCGGCAGCCAATACGTGTCGATCAAGTATACCGAGCGCCTTGCCGAGGCCGGGATCGAGCCATCGGTGGGCAGCGTCGGCGACAGCTATGACAACGCCTTGGCCGAGACGATCAACGGTCTTTACAAGGCTGAGGTGATCCACCGGCGAGGACCGTGGCGATCCTTTGAAGATGTTGAATACGCCACGCTCGAATGGGTGGACTGGTTTAACAACCGCCGCCTGCTCGCGCCCATCGGCAATATCCCGCCGGCCGAAGCTGAGGAACGCTACTACGCCATGCTGGACGACACCCCAATGGCCGCATAATTTAAGCCGACTGGCCTCCGGCAATCCCGGGGCGGTTCAGTTCACGGTGACCGTCGGCCTCGTAGGGCCATGGATGGTGCCCCTGAATGACACCCCTGAGAAGATGGGCGCCTTCATTAACCTACGACTGATGATCGCACGGGCACGGAAGACGTGAACATCGCTGAGTCAGAACGAGAATGAATCGGAATCAATTCGCTCCTGGCAGTGTCGGCAATTGCCGAGCGGGAGGTTAATGGAGATGCCCAAATGGTTCGTTTGTAGCCATTAATGAATGGCCTGACCTGCAATTGAGGTTCTAAAAATCAGGCAGAAAGTCTGAATTAAGGCATTGATGTATAACAAAACTATTCTGTGACCAACAGGGCTGGGTCCAGAGGTTTTGGAGAGAGTGAACCCGATGGAGAGAGGGCAGGGACTAACCCACGCCGCTAAATTATCTGGGTGAGCGGAAAGTACCGCAGAACCGCGCCATTTCAGCGCCCCGTAAGGGGGTGAGATAATTTCGATGTGAAGAAAATGGTCGGGGAGACAGGATTCGAACCTGCGACCCTCTGCTCCCAAAGCAGATGCGCTACCAGGCTGCGCTACTCCCCGACTGGGTTCGCCCTAGAGCATGCGGTGCCGGTGCGGCAAGGCGCAATCGTGACACGACGGGTCGTCCCGTGCGGTCATGCGCCCTATTGGTATTGTTACGGGGAGATGGCATGAAAGCCGGGCGATCCGTCCGGGCAGGGGCGGCGGGGTGGGAGCACTGCAAAGGATGTCGCAATTCTTCAAGCGACTGCGCTGTCTGCTGGGGCGGCATTCGCCCGCCCGGCGGCTGGTGCGCTATGACGGACATCTCAAGATCGGACCCTGCAAGTATTGTGGTGTGCAGCTCGAGAAGCGCGCTGACGGCCGGTGGGTGATCCGTCCGCAGCAGGGTGCGGGCAAACGGGACACGGTGGTTCAGGAGGACTGAACCCGGGTGGTTGACCTTCGAGTGGCGCGCGCCCAATTGGCTAGCGGGTAATACCGACCCGCAAAGCCAAGAGGAGCGAGCATGACCACCTGGACTTCCACCGACCCCATGACCGGCGACGTGCTGTGGCAGGGCGAGGACGCGGATGTCGATGCGGCAGTCATGGCGGCCCGTGCGGCGCAAAGGGATTGGGCGCCGCGTCCGCTGGCGGAGCGCATTGCCATTGCCGAGCGCTATGCCGAGGTGGTGAAAGCCCATGCCGAAGAGTTCGCCTGCACGATCGCGCGCGAGACGGGGAAGCCCTTGTGGGAAGCGCGCACCGAAGTCGGCACCGTTGCCGCCAAGGTCGCAATATCGATTACCGCGCAGGCCGAGCGCGCCGGGGAGCGCCATGGCGAGGCGGCGGGCGTGCCCCAGGCGCTGCGCCATAAGCCGCATGGCGTGCTGGCCGTGCTGGGCCCGTACAATTTTCCGGCGCACCTGCCCAACGGCCACATCGTGCCGGCGCTGCTGGCGGGTAATGCGGTGGTGTTCAAGCCGTCCGAACTGACCCCGGCCTCGGGCGCCTTCATGGCCGGTCTATGGGCCGAAGCCGGGCTGCCCGAAGGCGTTCTGGTGGTGACGCAGGGCCGCGCCGATACGGGCCGCGCGCTGGCGGCGCATCCGGAGCTGGACGGGTTGCTGTTCACCGGCTCCTCCAACACCGGCCTTGCGCTGCATCAGGCGTTCGCTGCGCGGCCTGACCGAATTCTGGCGATCGAGACGGGTGGCAACAACCCGCTGGTTGCATGGGATATTGCCGAGACCGACATCGCGGCGGCGGCTTCGCTGGTGCTGCAATCGGCGTTCCTATCGGCAGGCCAGCGCTGCACTTGCGCGCGGCGGCTGATCGTGGGGCCGGACGGCGATGCGCTGATCGATGCCGTCGCGGCGATGGCGGACCGGATCATCGCCGGCGGGCCGTTCGACGAGCCTGCGCCGTTCATGGGGCCGGTGGTCGACATGAACGCGGCGGCGCGGGTCGAGAAGGCCTGGGACGCGCTGGTGGCAATGGGAGGCAAGGTGATCCGCCCGCTGCGGCGCCTGCGCGAAGGGACGCCGCTTCTCTCGCCCGCGATCATCGACGTGACGGGCCTTGCCGTGCCGGACGAGGAAATCTTCGGACCCGTGCTGCAGGTGATGCGCGTCGCCGATTTCGATGCGGCGATGTCCGCGGCGAACGCCACGCGCTACGGTCTGGCGGCGAGCCTGATCGGCGGAGACGAGGCGCTCTATCGCCGCTTCTGGGCAGCCAGCCGCGCGGGCGTGGTCAACTGGAACCGGCCGACCAACGGCGCGGCGTCCTCCGCGCCCTTCGGCGGCGTGGGGATTTCGGGCAACCACCGCCCGAGCGCCTACTACGCGGCGGATTATTGCGCCTGGCCGGTGGCCAGCCTTGAAAGCCCGGCTATTGCCGCCGCTGCGCTGACCGGGTTGCGAGACTAGTTGGTGGGCCCGGCAGGATTCGAACCCGCGACCTAGCCGTTATGAGCGGCCAGCTCTAACCGCTGAGCTACAGGCCCACCTTGGTCGCGACGGTTAGTGCGGCGCCGGCCGAATGGCAAGCAGGGCGAGGGCTCAGAGCACCACGGCGGCCATGATCTCGGCGACGCTGGCCGGACGGATGTCGCGCCGTTTGAGGTAGGAGAAGACGGCGCGCCACCAGTCGTAAAGCCGATCCAGCTCGTCCGCGTCGCGCACATAGGGCGTGAGGCCGGGGCGCAGCGAGGGGCTGTGGAACGAGAAGACGAGGATCGGCAGCCCGTCGTCGAGCGCGATGTCGATGCCTTTGACCGCCTCGTCGATGCTCACGCCTTCCGGGGTCAGCGGAATGCGTTCGAGCATGGCCATGCGGGCGAGCAGGCCGCGCAGCTTGGGCGTGCGCCAGAGTGCGGGATAGAGCAGCGGACCCTGCTGGCGCAGCATGCCCCAGAACACGGTGGTGAGCGGCAGTTCCATCAGGCCGCCGGGCTGGTCTACCCACCATGGCACGACCGGATGTTCGCGGAAATTGGGGCCGCCGGTGGAACTGTAGTCGAAGCGGGCGCGGACCGAAGTGTCGATGGCGATGCCAGCTGCGGAAAGAATGCCCGCGCTGGCCGGTCCGATGCCATAGCGACCGGCGCGGTAGATCAGCGGGGCCTTGCCGAACGCGTTCTCGATGGCGTCCTTCAGCGTGTTGAACTTGGCTGCTTCGAGCTCCGGCGGTAGATTGCCGGCGAAACTGTTGTAGACATTGACTTCCTCGTCATGTGGCGGGCTGACCCAGGGGTGCAGCTGAATGCCGATTTCGGCGCGTCCGGCGGCGACCGCCTCACCCAGCGCTTCGACCGCTGCGGGATCGGTCGCGATCGGATAGTCGAGCAGATAGACCGGCGCGACGCCCATGCCTTCGCAGAACTGCTGGAACCGCGCGAGCCATGGAACGTGGCTGAGACCGTGCCCGGTGCGGCCAAGCGGCTGGGTCCAATCGAATTCTTCTTCGGTATCGACAGTAACGACGAAGCGCTGGCCGAAGCCCGCCGCGAAGCGCACGTGCTGCCTCGCACCCGGTACTTCGAGAATGTTGGGCTGCGACACGCCTTGGATTGTCCCCTCAGCCGGTATGACTGCCGACTATGCCCCTTTGGCTAGGTGCATCACGCGCACTGGTCAAGAGAGGGAGGTTGACGACTACCCGGCCGTCTTCGCGCAGCATGAGCCCGCCCGCAGCACGCACCTCTGCGGTACACAGGCGCAGTGCGAAGCCGCTGCCGAGCATGCCGCCCGGGCTGGCGAGACTGTCGGTAACCAGTAGCGACGCGCTGTCATCACGCGCTGCAAGTGTGGTGGGCAGCGGCAGGATAAGGCGGACGGCATAACCGCTGGGGCCAGCCCCGACACTGAGCGAAAGGGCAAGGCGCTCTCCCGGAGCGGCGGCACTGGCGACGAGCGAGAGCAGGCGCCACAGGGTGCGCTCAAGCTCTTCGTACGGGACGGCGACGGGCAGCGGACCATCAGGCAAGTCATGCGTGAACGCCACTTCGCGCGGGGCGAGGAGCGGATCGAGCTGGTCGATCAGCCGGGTCAGCAGCGCGGTGAGATCGGTCTCGCCACCTGCACGGACGTCGGCGTCGGGGGCGGCGGTTTCGAGCATGGCGAGCCGCTCGACATCCTCGAAGCCCGCCAGCATGCGCGCGGCGTCGGAAGCGATCCCGGCGGCAAGGCTGCGATACTGGTGCGGCGTGGGGCCGAGCAGCTGCTGCTGGATCAACTCGGCAAAGCCCTGGATCGCGTTGATCGGCGTGCGCAGCTCGTGCAGCATTTGCCGCAGGCGGTCGGTGCTGCGCCGTGCCGCATCCTCGGAAGCGGCTGCGAGGTCGGCTGCAGGCGGGACGGGCGGACGGCGCAGGCGTGCATGCCAGCCGAGGAAGTGGCCGGTGTCGGGCACGAAATCGGGTACTGCATCGATACGCCAGGCGCCTTCGAGCGGGCCGGGGCCTTCCAGTTCCAGCTTTCCGCCGATGACCGGCAGGCGCGCGCGCGCGGCGCCGAGCGTGGCCGGATCGCACGTCACCGGTGCATCGGGATCGGTGGCGAAGGGGCGCAGGCCGACGAGCGCGGCAGCATGGCCGGTACCGGCGGCGATGACCGTACCTTCGGCATCGAGCGCAATATCGACCGCTGTCATGGCGGGCTGGGCCGCGGCCACTTCATCGGCGAAGGGCAGGCGGGTCTGGCCGGAAGGGAGTGCGGCGCCGGTGCCGGCAGCGGCGGGTTCCCGCGCCCGGCGGAAGGCTTCGATGCGGGCAATGATCGCGCCGATGCCTTCGCCCGCAGGAATGGCAGTGCCATCGCTGGTGGGTGCCGCCGTGCCGATCTGCGGCAGCGGTACGATCCGGCTCTCCGGCTCTACCTGCTGTTCGAATCCGGGGGGAAGCGGCAGCGCGAAATCGGTGATGCCGAGCCGGGCCAGTAACCCTTCCACGTCTGGTCCCAGATCGCGGCGGTGGCGCAGGAAACCACGCGCCTGCACCGGCAGGTCCGGAATGAGCTGGAGCCATTCGCGGTCCTGCAACCGGGCCGCAGTCATCGCTGCCAGTGCCACTTTGGGACCGGCTTCGGCAAAATGCTCGACAAGTATTGGTGAACGCAGCGCCGAAGCGGCGATAAGGGATGCACTCGATTGCTCGCCCAGCATCTGGATAAGCGAATCAAGCCGGGTCAGCGCGGCCATGTGCCGCTCCGTCCAGCGCTTGGCTGGCGTGCGGCCGAGCAGGTCCAGCAACTGGCGCATTTGCGTGGCGAGCGCACCCGGTCCGGCCGCGACGGTGCGCAGCACGGTTTCGAGGCGATCGTCGACAATCATGCGTTCTCCAAGTGGCACGAGGCGCGCGCAAAGGCGCCCGTGTTGGTTACCGGGACCCTAACAAAATGCGGGTGGGCGGGAAGGGGCCTGTTGATTGCGTTGCATTGTGGGACGATTGCGATATTAAACAACAAAATTATCGATGGCAGCCGCACAAGGTGTGGAAAGTTACCAAGATTGGCCGGACAGCCCCCTCCATGCCGCCTATTCCATGGGCATGACAAGGGGCGGCGTTAACCAATCGATCCGACCACGAGCCATCCCAGCGCGCGCAGGATAGACGAAAGCACATGGCAACTCTCGACGGGATCGATCGGCGTCTACTCGCCGAACTGCAGGATGAAGGGCGGGTCACCAATGTCGAGCTGGCGCAGCGCGTCGGCCTGACCGCGCCGCCCTGCCTGCGCCGGGTCCGCGCGCTCGAGGAAGCGGGCGTGATCCGCGGCTATCACGCCGAGCTTGACCCTTCGAAGCTGGGCTTCGCGATCACCGTGTTCGCGCTGGTCAGCCTGAAGAGCCAGGCGGAGGAGTCGCTGCGTCAGTTCGAGGAGCACATGCGCACCCTGCCCGAAGTGCGCGAGTGCCACATGCTAAACGGCGAGATCGATTTCATCCTAAAGATCGTCAGCCGTGATCTGCAGAGCTTCCAGGAATTCCTCACCAGCAAGCTGACGCCTGCGCCCAACGTGGCGAGCGTCAAGACCTCGCTCACCATTCGCACGGCCAAGCAATTGCCGGGCGTGCCGCTGGACGATTGAGCCGGCGCCGGAGCAGCGGCGGTCGCGCCGGATCGGTTCAGATTTGGCGCGCGGAGGATTAGGCAAAGTCCTGCGGCGGCGTTAAACTCGTGGGCGCGCGACATCATGACCGGAGGACTTTGCCTATGCGCCGTGCCCTGCTTGCAACAACGGCGCTCATCGCCGCCATCACCGGCATATCAGGTGGCGCCGCAGCGGCCGAAGGACGCGAGCCGCCGCGTCTGCTGCAGCATCCCAGCCTTTCCGCTACCGAGATCGCCTTCGACTACGCCGGCGCGATCTGGACTGTTCCGCGCGGCGGCGGCGCGGCGCGGGTCATCGCCACCGGGCAAGGAGACAACAGCGGGCCGGTATTTTCGCCCGACGGCACGATGATCGCCTTCACCGGCCGCTATGATGGCAACCGGGATGTCTATGTCGTGCCGGCCAGCGGCGGCGTGCCGCGACGGCTGACCTGGCACCCCGGACCCGACGTCGTGCTCGGCTGGTCGCCGGACGGCAAGAGCGTGCTTTTCCGCTCCTCGCGTGAGACGGTGCGCGATTTGATGCGCTTCTATCTCGTGCCGGTGGAAGGCGGTGATCCCCGCCCGGTGCCGCTGCCCTCGGGCGATACCGGTGCACTGAGCGGGGACGGCAGCCATATCGCCTATACCCCGTTCGAGCAGTGGCAGCCGGCGTGGAAGCAGTATCGCGGCGGGCAGACGGACCGGATCTGGATCGCTGATCTCAAGGACAGTTCGGTCGTCAAGATCCCGCGCGGGAATTCGAACGATCGCAATCCGATGTTCGTGGGCAGCGATGTCTACTTCCTCTCGGATCGTGACGGGCCGCGCACGCTCTATCGCTACAGCGCGAAGGAGGCGACGGTCAGCCAGGTCATCCGCAACGATCGCGGGTTTGACATGGCTTCCGCATCGGCCGGGCCGGGCGGGATCGTGATCGACCATTTCGGCAAGATCGAGGTCTATGACCTTGCGAGCGGCACGGTTTCGCGCCCCGCCATCACCATCGGTGCCGAGGCGCCTTCGGTGCGGCCGCATATCAAGGACCTCGAAGCGGGCGATATCGCGGCCGCCGTGCTCACGCCGTCGGGCAAGCGCATGCTGGTGGAGGCACACGGGGAGATCCTCTCCGTCCCGGCCGAGAAGGGCGATACGCGCAACCTGACGCAGACGACCGGTGTGGCCGAGCGCGATCCCGCCGCCTCGCCCGATGGCATGTCGGTGGCCTACTTCAGCGACGAGAGCGGTGAGTATGCGCTGCATATCCGTGCGGCGGACGGAACGGGGGCCGTGCGCAAGATCGATCTCGGCACGCCGGGTTCCTACTTCTATACGCCGCTGTGGTCGCCGGATTCAAAGCGCATCGTGTTCCATGACAAGCGGCTCAATCTGTGGCTGGTGGATGTGACGGCGGCGGCGCCCAAGCCGGTGAAGATCGCCACTGATCGCTATGACAGCCCGGACTTCAATTTCGATCCGGCCTGGTCGCCCGACAGCCGCTATCTTGCCTATGCGGTGCAGGGGGCCAATCACCTTCACACGATCATGATCCACACGGTCGCGACCGGAATGTCGCAAGCGCTCACCGACGGAATGAGCGATGCCGTCTCGCCCCGCTTCGATGCGGGCGGCGAGGTGCTCTATTTCATCGCAAACACGAGCCGGGGTCTGGGTGCAGGCTGGCTGGACATGTCGAGCCTCGGCCGGGCCACCGAAGGCGCGGTCTACGCCGCCGTGCTGCGCAAGGACGGCGCTGCGCCGACCGCACCGCAGAGCGACGAGGAGGGCGCGGGCGATTCCAAGGATGGGGCCAAGGACAGCGCCAAGGCCGACGCCGGCATGGGCAAGGGCAAGAGCAAGGACGATGCGAAGGCTGCCAAGGCGCCGAAGCCGGTTCAGATCGATTTTGCCGGGCTCGACCAGCGCATCGTCGCGCTTGGCTTGCCGGTGGCGCCTTATGTCGGGCTCCTTGCGGGCGAGGCGGGAGCCGTGCTCGCAGTTACCGCACCGGTCGTGTTCACCGATCGCGATCTGACGGACGAAAGCGGTGCGCCGGTGCCGGTGTCAGTGGTGCGCTACGACGCCAAGGCGCGCAAGCCCGCCACACTGATTGAGGGAGCTGACGCCGGCTCGGTGTCGGTTTCGGCGGACGGCAAGAAGATCCTCTTCGCGAAACGGGGCGAGCGGTTCCTCGTCTCGTCCGAAGCCCCGGCGGAGGCCTCGGCCAAACCCGCGCCAGCCGCGGTGAAGTTCGCTGCGGCCATCCCGGTCGATCCGATGGCCGAATGGCGGCAGATGTACCGAGAGGTCTGGCGTGTCCAGCGGGACTTCCTCTACGATCCCAAGGCGCACGGGCTTGATCTTGCCAAGGCGGCGAAGCTCTATGAGCCGTTCCTCGCCGGCCTTGGCAGCCGGGGCGAGCTTAACGCGCTGTTCGAGGAAATGACCGGGCATATCGGGCTTGGCCACACCTTCGTGAACGGCGGCGAGGGACCGAAGCAGAGCACGGTGAGCACGGGCTTGCTCGGCGCCGATTTCGAGCTGGCCAACGGGCATTACCGCTTCCGCAATGTGCTCAAGGGCGAGAGCTGGAACCCGCAGCTGCAGGCTCCGCTGGCCCAGCCCGGCGCCGAGGTGAAGGCCGGCGAGTATCTGCTTGCGATCAATGGCCGCCCGGTCGACACCGGTTTCGAGGTCTACAAGGGCTTTGAAGGGCTCGCCGGCAAGCAGACCGTGCTGACCGTGGGGCCCACGCCCGATGGCAAGGGCTCGCGCGACGTCAAGGTCGTGCCGATTGCGCGCGACATTCCGCTGCGGCTGCACAGCTGGATGGAGGCCAACCGGCGGCAGGTCGATCAGCTTTCGGGTGGCAAGCTGGGTTATGTCTATCTGCCTGACACCGCCGGCGGCGGCTTTGCCAACTTCAACCGCTATTACTTCGCGCAGGTCGGCAAGCAGGGGATGATCATCGACGAGCGGTTCAACCATGGCGGCGATATTGCCGACTTCATCGTCGACCAGCTCAAACGCACGCCGCAAATGGTCAATTCCACCCGCGAAGGCGAACCGATGGTGGAGCCGGCGCAGGCGATCTTCGGCCCCAAGGTCATGCTGATCAACCAGATGTCAGGCTCCGGCGGTGATGCGTTGCCCTGGCTTTTCCGGAAAGCCGGTGTGGGGACGCTGGTCGGCACGCGCACCTGGGGCGGTCTGGTCGGCATCGGCCTTTACCCTACGCTGATGGATGGCGGCGTGGTCACCGCGCCGCGCTGGGCGATCTACGGCACCGCAGGGCAGTGGGAGGTCGAGAACATCGGCATTCCGCCCGATGTGGAAGTCGAGCAGGATCCGGCGCAGGTCAGGCTGGGGCATGACCCGCAGCTCGAAGCGGGCGTACGCATCGCGCTTGATGCCCTCGCCAAATCGCCGCCGCCGACTTTCGTCCAGCCGCCCGCGCCGGACAAGAAGCCGGTCCTGCCTGACACAATCGACTAGGTAAAACTTCGCAGGCGATGCGAAAGCATACCGCCGAGGCTGCGATGCTGCCTCAGCGAGGCCGGAATGGCGCAATTCTGCGCACCGAACCCGGTCTCGCTGGCCGCGCATCGGTAATCCGGCTGGGGAGAAAATTAACCCTTATCGGTTAACCCGTCCCGCAACGGATTGGACTGCATCCGCCGGGCCCGAGCGCAGCGCTGCCGCTGCGCCTGGCCCGGCGCGGTGCATGCGGGGACCAGAATGGTTGAAATCGTCAAGACGGGCGGCGAGTTTCTCGTCAACACGCAGACCGCCGGCTTTCAGGAACTACCCTCGATCGCAGGGCTGACGGGCGGCGGCTTTGTTGCGACCTGGACGGACTATTCGGCCGCCAGCGGCATCGGTATCGCCAAAGCGCAGCTTTACAGTGCGGCGGGTGCCAAGGTGGGCGGCGAGTTCGCGGTGGCAAGCGGCGCGGCGACCGACCAGTCGTTCCCGACCGTCACCAATCTCGCGAACGGCGGGTTCGTGGTGACGTGGACCGAGGCGGGCGTCCAATCGGACTACAAGATCCGGGCGCAGGTCTACAACGCGAGCGGCGCGGTGGTGACTCCGGCGTTCCTCGTCAACACCACGACCTGGACGCAGCAGGGCGGCAACAACCTGCCGGGCAACCATAACCCGACGATAACCGGTCTTTCCGGCGGCGGTTTCGTGGTGACATGGCAGGACTATGCCGGGACGGCGGGCGACGCGAGCGGGGCAGGGATCCTCTCGCAGCTCTACAGCGCGGCGGGGGCGCCGCTTGGCGGGATCGTGCGGGTCAACACCCAGACGACCGGCGACCAGACCCAGCCGACCGTGACCAGCCTTGCGAACGGCGGCTATGTCGTGACGTGGATGGACACGGCTTCGACCGACACGGTGATGAAGGCGCAGATATTCAGCGCGGCCGGCGTGCGGGTCGGCGGCGAGATTGCGGTCGATGCCAAGGTTCTCAACGATCAGGCGCTGCCGGTGGTGACGGGGCTCGCGACCGGCGGGTTCGTGGTGGCGTGGCAGGATTCCAATCCGGCCGTCGGCGATCCCGATACGCTGATCCGCGCGCAAGTGTTCAGCGCTGCGGGCGTCAAGGTGGGCGCATCGCTGGTGGTGAGCGATACCGGCGCGGGCGAGCGGGACTTCCCCTCGATCGCCGGGCTGCCCAATGGCGGATTCGTGGTGACGTGGCAGCACTTCGTCAGCCCGACGGACAGCGACATCAAGGCGCAGGTCTTCGATGGCGACGGTACCAAGCTGGGCAGCGAAATGCTGATCAACACAGTGACCACCGGCTATCAGGAGCGCCCGGTGATCGCGAGTGTGAGCGGCGACGGCTTCGTCATCGCGTGGGGCGATGGCAGCGGCCTTGGCGGTGATGCGGACGGGACGAGCATCAAGGCGCAGCTCTTCAACTACGGCGCCTACAACGTTATCACCGGCACCGACGGGATCGATGCGCTGACCGGCACGAGCCGCGATGACCACCTGATCGGCCTCGCAAGCAACGACACGCTGACCGGGCTTGGCGGCAATGACCTGCTAGATGGCGGCACTGGCAACGACACGATGATCGGCGGGCTGGGCAACGACACGTATGTGGTCGATGCGGCGGGCGATGTGGTGACCGAGCTTGCCGGCGAAGGCACCGACACGGTTCAGACGACGCTGGCCAGCTATACGCTGGGCAACAACGTCGAGAACCTGACGTTCACCAACAATGCCGCGCATACCGGCATCGGCAATGCGCTGAACAACGTGCTCACCGGCGGCGGCGGGGCAGATATCCTCAATGGCAATGCCGGTGCGGACCGCATGGTCGGCGGGCTGGGCAACGACACGTATTACGTCGACAACGCAGGCGACACGACGGTCGAGGCGGCGGGCGAGGGGACCGATACGGTGCTCGCCTCGATCAGCTGGACACTGGCAGCGAATGTCGAGAACCTGACGTTGGGTGGCACAGCGGCGATCAACGGCACCGGCAACGGCGATGCGAACGTGATCACCGGCAACGGCGCGAACAATGTGCTGACGGGGGGCGGCGGCAACGACACGCTGAACGGCGCTGCCGGGGCCGACACGATGATCGGGGGCCTTGGCAATGACAGCTATGCTGTCGACAACCTGGGCGACGTGACGACCGAAGCCGCAGGCGAGGGGACGGACACGGTCGCGGCCGCGATCACGTGGACTCTGGCGGCCAATCTCGAGAACCTGACGCTGTCCGGTTCGGCGGCGATCAATGGCACCGGCAATGACGATGCCAACGTGATCCTCGGCAATACAGCGGGCAACGTGCTGACCGGCAATGGCGGCAACGACACGCTGAACGGCGGCGCGGGCGCGGACACGATGGCCGGCGGACTGGGAGACGACAGCTACGTCGTCGACAACGTTGGCGATGTGGTGACCGAGCTGGCCGGGCAGGGCACCGACCTGGTGACCTCGTCGATTGCATGGACGCTGGGCGCGAACTTCGAGAACCTGACGCTGACCGGCAGCGCGACGATAAACGGCACCGGCAACAGCGCGGACAATGTGATCATCGGCAACTCGGCCAACAACGTGCTCACGGGCTTCGGCGGCAATGACACGCTGAACGGCGGTTCGGGCAGCGACGCCATGATCGGCGGGGAGGGCGACGATACCTATGTCGTCGATTCGACCGGCGATGTCGTCACGGAACTGGCGGGCGCGGGCACTGATGTCGTTCAGACGACGCTTTCAAGCTACACGCTGGCGGCGAATGTCGAAACCCTGATCTTCACCAACTCTTCGGCGCACACCGGCATCGGGAATGCGCTGAACAACGTGATCAGCGGCAATGCCGGGAACGATACGCTGAACGGCGGCGCGGGTGCGGACACGATGCTCGGCGGCTTCGGCAACGACAGCTATGTGGTGGATGACGCCGGCGACCTGGTGACCGAGTTTGCCGGGCAGGGCACCGATCTGGTGACGGCGTCGGTAAGCTATGCGCTTTCCGCCAATGTCGAGAACCTGACGCTTTCGGGCACCGCGGCGATCAGCGGCACCGGCAACAACGATGCCAACGTGATCACCGGCAATTCGGGCGCAAACGTCCTGACTGGCCTTGGCGGCAACGATACGCTGAATGGCGGGTCGGGCAATGACACGCTGATCGGCGGGCTGGGCGATGACATCTATGTCGTCGATGCGGCGGGCGATGTGGTGACCGAACTTGCGGGCGAGGGCACGGATACCGTGCAGACGACGCTCGCGAGCTATACACTGGCGGCCAATGTCGAGCGGCTGACCTTCACCAACAGCGCGACGCACAGCGGCATCGGCAATGCGCTGAACAATGTGCTGACGGGCAACACCGGCAGTGACACGCTCGATGGTGGCGCAGGGGCCGACACGCTCATCGGCGGCGCGGGCAACGACAGCTATGTGGTCGACAACGTCGGCGACGTGACTACCGAACTGGCGGCGCAGGGCACCGACCTTGTGACGGCCTCGATCAGCTGGACGCTGGCGGCCAATATCGAGAACCTGACGCTTTCGGGCACGGCGGCGATCAATGGCACCGGCACGAACGATGCCAATGTGATCACCGGCAACAGCGCGAGCAATGTGCTGACCGGCCTCGGCGGCAATGACACGCTCAACGGGGGCGGCGGGAACGACACCCTGATCGGCGGCATGGGCGATGACATCTACGTCGTCGACGCGGCCGGCGACGTGGTGACCGAGCTCGCCGGCGAGGGCACCGACACCGTGCAGACGACCCTTGCCAGCTACACGCTTGGCGCCAATGTCGAGCGGCTGACTTTCACCAACAACGTCACCCACAGCGGTATCGGCAATGCGCTCGACAACGTGCTGACGGGCAACTCCGGCAGCGACACGCTGGACGGCGGCCTCGGGGCGGATACGCTGATCGGCGGCAGCGGCAACGACAGCTATCTGGTCGACAATGTGGGTGACGTCACGACAGAGGCCGCGGGCGGCGGGACTGATCTCGTTACCGCCTCGCTCAGCTGGACGCTGGCGCTCAATGTCGAGAACCTGACGCTTGCGGGCAGTTCGGCGATCGACGGGACGGGCAATACGCTCGACAACGTGCTGACGGGCAACAGCGCCAACAACCTGCTCTCGGGCCTTGATGGCAACGATACGCTGACCGGCGGGTTGGGCAACGACAGCTTGCAGGGCGGTATCGGCAACGACCGGCTTGTCGGCGGGGCGGGGAATGACCTGCTGAACGGCGGCGCGGGGACGGATACCTTCGTTTTCGATACCGCGCCGAATGCGGCGACCAACCTTGATACCGTGCAGGACTTCACTTCCGGCACGGACAAGCTCTCGTTCAGCCGTGCGGTCTTCACAGCCTTCTCGTCGACGGGCGCTATCAGCACCGATGCGTTCTGGTCCGGTGCGGGGGTGAACGCGGCGCACGATGCGACCGACCGGTTCATCTACAACACCACGACCGGGGCGCTATGGTATGACGCGGACGGGACAGGTGCGACTGCGGCGGTGCAGGTGGCTGTGCTGACGGGCGCGCCGGCGTTGGCGTTCACGGATTTCCTGATTGCGGTCTGAGGCTACCCGGCGATCAGCTCCTGCAATCCTGCTTCGGCCGCTTCGGCTTCGGCGATCAGGCGGTGGAGCGCTGCGGCCACATCGGTCAGCAAGCCCGGGCTGAGCGGTCGTTCGCCATTGATGAACCGGCGGATGGCGCGCTCGTCGATATGCAGCCGGCGCGAGGCAGCGGTGACCCCGCCGAGCACCTGGATACAGTGCGCGAAGTGGTCGCGCACAGCGGCATCCGGGGCGGGGCCGCTCATGGCGCTACACCGCCGGCCGCCTGCTCGTGGTGGCGGATCACTTCCTGGATGATGAAGCGCAGGAACTTCTCGCTGAATTCGGGATCGAGCTTGGCATCGACCGCGAGCGCGCGCAGGCGGGCGATCTGGCGCTCCTCGCGGCCGGGGTCGCTGGCGGGGAGCTGGTGCGCGGCCTTGTAGGCCCCGACCGCCTGAGTGATGCGGAATCGCTCGGCCAGAATGTGGATCATCGCCGCGTCGATATTGTCGATGGACTGGCGGTAACCTGCCAGCACCGGGTCTTCGCTCATCCCAAATCTCCGTCCATCCGCCCCACCGCGTGGCGCCCCAAGCCCACTCTGGCACAACTTGCATCTTGCCAAGCGGCGGTGGGCAGGCCAAGCGAGCGGCAAATGACAGCAACCATCCACTCGATCCCCCGCCGCGCCGAGCCGTCGCTGCAGCCGCTCATGGCGCTCGTGGCCGATGGCATGAACAGTGTCAACGAAGTGATCCTCGGCCGGATGCAATCGCGCATCCCGCTGATCCCGGCACTCGCTGGCCATCTCATCGCTGGCGGCGGCAAGCGCATGCGCCCGATGCTCACGCTCGCGAGCGCTTCACTGCTGGGATACGGCGGCAGCCGGCACTACAAGCTGGCAGCGACGGTGGAGTTCATCCACACGGCGACCTTGCTGCATGACGACGTGGTCGATGGCTCGGGCATGCGCCGCGGCAAGCAGGCGGCCAATATCATCTATGGCAACCCGGCGACCGTGCTTGTCGGCGATTTCCTGTTCAGCCGCAGCTTCGAACTGATGGTGGAAGACGGCAGCCTCAAGGTGCTCAAGATCCTTTCCGGCGCTTCGGCGGTCATTGCCGAGGGTGAGGTCGACCAGCTCGTCGCGCAGCGGCAGGTGGAAACGACCGAGGAGCGCTATCTCGCGATCATCAACGCCAAGACCGCCGCGCTGTTTGCCGCCGCGTGCCGCATCGCCGCCGTGGTGGCGGAGCGCAGCGAGGCGGATGAACTGGCGCTCGACAGCTATGGCCGCAACCTCGGCATCGCGTTCCAGCTTGCGGACGATGCGATCGACTACGATTCGGACGCCTCTGAAATGGGCAAGGATCAGGGCGACGACTTCCGCGAGGGCAAGATGACCCTGCCGGTGATCCTCGCCTATGCGCGCGGCACGGCCGAAGAGCGCACGTTCTGGCAGGAAGCGATTGCGGGGGACCGCAACAGCGATGCCGACTTGGCACACGCGGTTGCGCTGATCCGCAAGCATGAGGCGGTCAACGCCACGCGGGAGCGTGCGCGCTACTATGCCCAGCGGGCGATCGATGCGATTGCCGCCTTCCCGGCAAGCGCGGCCAAGTCGGCGATGACCGAGGCGGCGGAATTCGCGGTGGCGCGGCGCTATTGATCGGTTTTCGGCGGGCGGGGGCCACTGCCCGCCGGTGCCGGATCACCCCATCGGATACATGATTTCCCGGCTCACGGCGTTGACTGCCTTTATCGCCTGGTCCGGCAGAACCAGATCGGCGGCGGCGAAGATCGGGGCGCATTGTTCTTCGGTGGTCACGCCGACGATGGTCGAGGCGACGAAATCGTGTTGCTTCGACCACGCGACCGCGAAAGTCACCGGATCGAGGCCATGTTCCCGCGCGATGGCAGCAAAGCGTTCGGCTGAGGCGATCGACTTCTCGTTGACGAAGCGGCGGGCCATGCTCGCCTGACGGCCGCCCATATCGAGGTACTTCGAGAAGCGCGCGCCTTCGGGTTTGGCGCCGCCGCTGTACTTGCAGGCCAGCACGCCGCCGCCGATGGGCGAGTAGGGAATGAGGCTCACGCCTTCCTTGCGGCAGACTTCCGCCAGTTCGTCCTCGAAGCGGCGGTTGTTGAGGCTGAAGTTGTTCTGGATCGTCTGGTAGCGCGCGGCGCCGACCGCCTTGGATGCCTCGATGGATTTCATCAGGCCCCATGAAGTCTCGTTCGAGCAGCCCAGAATACGCACCTTGCCGGCGCGGACCAGTTCATCGAGCGTTTCCATCGTCTCTTCGTAGGCGGTGTCGTGATCGGGCCAGTGGGTCTGGTAGAGATCGATGTAGTCGGTGCCGAGCTTCTTGAGGCTGTCTTCCACCGCGCGGGTAATGTTGTGCCGGTCAAGCGCGGTCATGCCGTTGCGCTTGGGGCTCTTGAACCAGATGTGGCTGGGGCCGGAGACCTTGGTGGCAAGGATGATCGCATCGCGCGGCTTGGTTTTCAGCCACTTGCCGACGATTTCTTCGGTGCGGCCGACCCACTTTACGTCGGGCGGCACGGGGTAGCCCTCGGCAGTGTCGTAGAAATTGATGCCGGCGTCATAGCTCATGTCGAGGATGCGCAGCGAGGTCGCTTCATCGGCCTGGCTGCCGAAGGTCATCGTCCCCATGCAGATATCGGAGACGACGATGGGGGACGTGCCGAGGCGGCGGTGTTGCATGTGCGATGGGCTCCCAGAGGTTTTCGGGAAGGTGGCGCGGGCACGTGGGCCGGTCAAGCGGCGGCTGGGCTAGCGAAAGTGGGAAGACACCTCTCCCAACCCTCTCCCTTGAAGGTGAGAGGGCTATCGGTGCGGGCGCTTGCCGATCAGCCACCACAGCGCAGTTGCAGCGAGCAGGGCGGCTGTCGCGATCAGCGCGGCGATCACGGCGCCGCCGGTGAGCAGGCTGGTGAGGAGCGCGATGAGGATTTCGAGGCTGGTCCTCATGGTGGTGGCCCTAGCATGGATTGCAGCAGGCTTAGAGGGTGCTTAGGGCAACGCGTGTGAGTGACCTTCCGATCCATGCTATTTTGCCACAGTTGCTGGAGGCGCTGCGTGCCGGCCCCGCTGCGGTGCTGATCGCGCCACCCGGGGCGGGCAAGACGACCGCAGTGGCACCAGCGCTGATCCGTGAGCCCTGGTGCACGGGGCAGGTGATCGTGCTCTCGCCCCGGCGCGTGGCGGCGCGGGCGGCTGCGGAGCGGATGGCGGAATTGCTGGGCGAAGCGGCCGGCGAGACGGTGGGCTATGTCACCCGGCTCGATGCCAAGCGCGGCCCTCGTACGCGGATCGTGGTGATGACAGAGGCGATTTTCGTCTCCCAGCTGCTCGCCGATCCGGGCCTCGACGGCGTTTCGGCGGTGCTGTTCGACGAGGCGCACGAGCGCGGGCTAGGGAGCGATCTGGCGCTGGCCTTGGCGATCGAGGCGCAGGGCGTGCTGCGCGATGATCTGCGGCTGCTGGTGATGTCCGCAACGCTCGATGGCGCACGGTTTGCGCGGCTCTTGGTTGATTGCCCGGTGGTGGAGAGCGAGGGGAAGGCGCATCCCTTGGCGATCCGGTGGCTTGGTTCGCGGCCCGATTGGAAGCCCGAGCAGGCGGTTGCGAGCGCGGTTGTCCAGGCGTGGGGCGAGGAGCAGGGCGATATTCTCGCGTTCCTGCCGGGCGTCGCGCAGATCGAGCGGTGTGCGGACCTGCTGGCGGAGCGCCTGCCAAAAGCTCTGGTGCTGCCGCTGCACGGGCAAGTGGAACCCGCCGGGCAGCGCGCGGCGATCCGGCGTGACCCGCAAGGGCGACGGCGGGTGGTGCTGGCGACGAGTATTGCCGAAACCTCGCTGACATTGGACGGCGTGCGGATCGTGATCGATGCGGGGCTTTCGCGGCGGTCGGAGTTCGACAAGGCGGCGGGTGTCTCTCGGCTGGTGACGGTGCGGGCAAGCCAGGCCTCGGCGGCGCAGCGGGCGGGGCGTGCGGCGCGGCAGGGGCCGGGCGTGGCCTACCGGCTGTGGGAAGAGGCGGCCCACGCGGGGCGCGAGGCGTTCGATCCGCCGGAAATCCTGACGAGTGACCTCACTCCGCTGGCGCTGACTTTGGCGCAGTGGGGGGCTGGCGATCCGGCGGCGATGGCGTGGATCGATCCGCCGCCTGCGGCTGCAATGGCGGCGGCGCGGGGAGCTTTGGCGGCGCTTGGTGCGCTCGATGCTGGCGGGCAGATTACGCCGCATGGGCGGGCGATGGCAGCACTACCGATGGAACCGGCCCTGGCGCATATGTTGCTTTTTGCCGCCACGCGGGGGCAAGCGGAGGATGCGGCGCGGCTGGCTCTGCTGCTGCAGGAGCGCGGGCTGGGCGGGCGCGGCGAGGACCTCGCGTTGCGGCTGGAGCGCTGGAGCCGCGAGCGCGGCGGACGGGCGGACGCATCGCGCAAGCTGGCGGAGCGCTGGGCGGCAAGTGCGGCGAAGGTGCTTCGACAGGCTCAGCACGAGCGGTCTCAGTCCAGTAAGAGCACCAAGCCCGCTCATGCTGAGCTTGTCGAAGCATCAGGCGCGGCCTTGCCGCTCGGCGTGCTACTCGCTGAGGCTTTTCCGGACCGGATTGCGCGAGCGCGGGGGGGAAGCGGCGAGGAATGGCTGGCCTCGGGCGGGCGGGGCTACCGGCTCGATCCGGCGAGCTCGCTGGTGCGCGCGCCGTGGCTGGTGATCGGCGATGCGCAGGGCGAGGCCAAGGGTGCGCGGATCACGGCGGCGCTGGCGCTGGATGAGGCCGAGGTCACGCGGCACCTCGCGCACCGGATCGAGGCGCGCCATGCGTTGACGTGGAATGCGTCCGAGGGACGCATCGAGGCGCGGCTGGAGCGGCGGCTGGGCGCGATCGTGTTGGCGCGGGTGCCTGATCCGGCGCCGCCTGCGGAGGCGGTCGAGGCGCTGCTGCTGGAGCGGCTCAGGGCCGACGGGCTGGGGCTGCTGCCGCTGAGCGACAAGGCCTTGGCGCTGATCGAACGCGCGCGGTACGCGGGGCTTGCGGCGCTGTCCAAGGAGGCTTTGCTCGCCGAAGCGGACGAGTGGCTGGGGCCACTCCTCACCGGTCGGCGCGATTTCCAGATCGGCGCGGGAAAACTGCATGACGCGCTGCTGGGGCGGCTCGACTGGAATGCGCGGAGCACGCTCGACCGGCTGGCACCGGCGGAGTTCACGTCTCCTGCTGGAACCAGCCATGCGATCGACTACGCGCATGAAGGCGGGCCCGCGGTGGAGCTCAGGGTGCAGGCGCTGTTCGGGCTGGACCGTCATCCGATGGTGGGCGATCCGCCAAGGCCGCTGCTGCTATCGCTGACTTCGCCGGGGCAGAAGCCGATCCAGACGACGGCTGACTTGCCGGGCTTCTGGCGTGGATCGTGGCGCGATGTGGTGAAGGACATGAAGGGCCGCTACCCCAAGCACCGCTGGCCCGAGGCGCCATGGGAGGAAGAGGCGAGCCTCAGGACCAAGAACGCGTTCGCGGCGGGGAAGCGCTAGCTCTCCCCTCCTCCCGTTCGTGTCGAGCGAAGTCGAGACACCAGGCGCCGGGTATGGTGTCTCGACTTCGCTC